>NZ_JBQYSN010000021.1:0-58913 GCF_052686535.1 Agrobacterium sp. DKPNP3
CGGCGGCAGCAGGAGCAGCCGGCTTCGGCGCGGGCGTCACCGGCGAATGAACCTGCTTCTCGTCTTCCGGACGCATGGGGCGACGCTTGCGTGTTTCCACGACAACCGCGTTCGTGCGACCTCGACCCATATCCTGCCGCACGGTGCCCTGATTCATCCCGCCCGGCTTGAGGGTGAGAGTCTTCTTAGGCTGTGCGTTAAGTGTCTTGTCGTCGTTGTTGTCGGTCATTCCGTTCCCGTTCCTTCGGACGAGAACCGGATGACGTCCATCAGGTCTCGTCGTTCAATTGCTGCATCGGAACGCGGCGACCGTACATTTCAGTCGACCGCGTCATTGTTCTGTCCGGGCAGCGTCGCGTTCCGCCTGAGGTTGGCCGCCAAGGCGGTACCGCTCAAGCATCGTTGCGCGCTTCACTACACCCTCACCCGCCTGCCCTGCAAGCGCGCAGGCATGGATAAAAGCATTCTGGCCCATCAACTCGTCCATTTCGGCTTCGCTAAAGAGCCGGAAGGACGGAATTTCGTTGCTGGCATCGCTGCCGAGTGCCCAGGCCTTGCGGGCCTGGTCCAATTTTCTGACGCCATCGGCCGCAGCATCGGTTGCGTGGAACACGGCGATCGCGTGTCCCGAACGGACAGCAGCATCGACCTTCGTCGCGCCGCTGATGAACTGGCCCGCCTTGCGCGCCATGTTCATCATACCAGCCACATGCTGCGCCATCAGCCGGTCGAGAAGAGCGAGAAGCTCCGGCCCGGCCTTGACGTCGCGTTTGAGAGCCCGCGCGAAGAGCTTCTTCGCGATGGCCTTCTCGATCAGGGCGCGCTCGGGTGTCACCCAGCAACCGCGCCCTGGCAATTGGCGTTTCAGGTCCGGAACGACGTTGCCGTCCGGGCCTGCGACGAAGCGGATCAGCTCATCCGGCGATCCGCTCTGCCGTGTCACAATGCACATACGTCCATTGACGTCGCCCTTGATCCGCCCGTCATCGTCAGTCTCGGGCAGATCGTCCGGCTCATGCGCCTGCGATGTCATTCCTGTTCGGCGGTATCCGCCTCCTCGGCAGCTTCCGCATGGGTTTCCTGTTCGGAAGCGAGCTCTTCGGCGGTGATCCAGCCTGCCAGAAGGCGAGCCTGCACCACCATATTCTCGGCCTCGACGCGCGAAACATCGAGCTTGGAGAAGATGCCTTCGAACTTCTTCGTCTCGCCGTCCTTGCGCTCGCTCCAGCCAACGAGATCGTCTGCTGCACAGCCGGCAAAGTCCTCGATGGTCTTGATGCCGTCTTCGCCCAGCGCAACCATCATCTGCGAGGTGAGGCCGTCGATCTGGCGCAGCTCGTCGGAAACGCCGAGTTCCTTGCGCTTGGCATCCATTTCGGCTTCCAGGCGTTCCAGATATTCGCGGGCGCGGGTCTGGATTTCATCGGCGGTGTCTTCGTCGAAGCCATCGATCGAGGAGATTTCGTCGAGATCGACATAGGCGAGTTCTTCAACCTGCGCGAAGCCTTCCGAAGCAAGAACCTGACCGACCATTTCGTCGACGTCGAGCGCTTCCATGAAGAGGGCCGTGCGCTCGTTGAATTCCTTCTGGCGACGCTCGGATTCTTCCTGCTCGGTCATGATGTCGATATCCCAGCCGGTCAGCTGCGATGCCAGACGCACGTTCTGACCGCGGCGGCCGATGGCGAGAGACAGCTGCTCGTCGGGAACAACCACTTCGATACGCTCGGATTCTTCATCCAGAACGACCTTGGCGACTTCCGCCGGCTGCAGGGCGTTGACGATGAAGGACGCCGGCTCCTGGCTCCACGGAATGATGTCGATCTTCTCGCCCTGCAATTCGCCGACAACGGCCTGCACGCGCGAACCGCGCATACCGACGCAGGCGCCGACCGGGTCGATCGAGCTGTCGTTCGAGATAACGGCGATCTTGGCGCGCGAACCGGGGTCACGCGCAACCGACTTGATCTGGATGATGCCGTCGTAAATTTCCGGAACTTCCATGGTGAACAGCTTCACCATGAACTGAGGATGGGTACGCGACAGGAAAATCTGCGGGCCACGCTGTTCGCGGCGAACGTCATAGACGTAGGCGCGCACGCGATCACCGTAACGCATGTTTTCGCGCGGGATCATCTCATCACGACGGATAATGCCTTCGCCACGGCCGAGATCGACGATGACATTGCCGTATTCGACGCGCTTGACGGTGCCGTTGACGATCTCGCCGATGCGGTCCTTGAACTCGTCATACTGGCGGTCACGCTCGGCTTCACGCACCTTCTGGACGATCACCTGCTTGGCGGACTGGGCGGCAATACGCCCGAAATCCATCGGCGGCAGTGGGTCGGCAATGAAATCGCCGAGCTTGGCGTCCGGGTTGCGGTCGCGGGCCAGCTCCAGCGGGATCTGGGTCGAATAGTCCTCAGCGGCCTCGACAACTTCCAGAAGACGCTGCAGGCGGATTTCGCCGGTCTTGGAGTTGATGTCGGCGCGGATGTTGGTCTCCGAACCATAGCGCGAGCGGGCGGCTTTCTGGATAGCGTCGGCCATTGCGGCAAGCACGATTTCGCGGTCGATGACCTTTTCGCGCGCCACAGCATCGGCGATCTGCAGAAGCTCAAGCCGGTTAGCACTCACTGCCATTTTTTTATCTCCGTAAGTCGCATAATTGCGGGGATCGCCCGTTTTCCGGGCTTTACGTTGGAATTAGTCTTCGTCTGCTTCGTTTTCGTCGTTCTGGTTTGCGGCAGCAGCCTTGGCCGCCTTGTCTGCCCGCAGCGCATCACGAATAAGGTCGTCCGTCAGAATGAGCTTCGCATCCGAAAGCGCAGTGAACGGAACGATGACTGTCGGCTCTTCGCCATAAGCGATCTGGTCGCGTTCCAGCTTGAAACCGTCAGCATCAACCTCAACGATCTTGCCGCGAAACCGCTTGCGGTTCTCGACCAGAATGGAGGTTTCGACCTTCACCAGATGGCCCTGCCAGCGGGTGAAATCCGATTTGCGAACCATCGGCCGGTCGATGCCGGGCGAGGAAACTTCGAGATGATACGCCTTATCGACGGGATCTTCCACATCAAGAACCGGTGAAATGGCCATGGAGATGGCTTCACAGTCCTCAACGGTCATCGTGCCGTCTTCCCGCTCCGCCATCACCTGCAGGGTCATGCCGTTCTGGTTGGAAAGCCGCACGCGTACCAGAACATAGCCCATACCTGCCAGAACAGGCTCGATGATTTCGGCAATACGCTGGTCGATGCCGGTTTCGGTTATCAGTCGCGGTTCATGTGCGGTGTCTGCCATATGGCCTTCCGGTCTCTCTTTTTCATCAGGCGATGCGCCCGCCGTTTCCGGCTCGCCTAACGAAAAAGAGCGGAGCCTTGCGGCCCCACTCTTCATCAAGCGATCAAGAATTTCAGGGGTCATATAGACCCATCGGGGCAGGATTGCAAGGTTTTCGCCAAAATCGACGACACTGGAGGCAATCGTCACATTTTCACCCCGACGATGGCGCAGGGGGTGGATTGATTTTCGGCACTGTCTATAGTTGCCGTTTGATAAATCGCAGTTGCATCAAGTGGACAGATCGTGCCTGACCGTAAATCGCCACTCGCGCCTTTAAGGCATTTGACCTACAGACGAATCTGGTTTGCGAGCATCGCCTCGAATTTCGGCGGGCTGATCCAGGCGGTGGGTGCGGCCTGGATGATGACCTCGCTGTCGAGTTCGGAAAACATGATCGCGTTGGTGCAGGCCTCCACCTCGCTGCCGATCATGCTGTTCTCGCTGATTTCAGGCGCGCTCGCCGACAGTTTCGACCGCCGACGCATCATGATTTCGGCGCAGATACTGATGCTGACGGCCTCCGTGCTGCTCACCGTCTTTGCCTGGTCGGGATGGCTCACGCCCTGGCTGCTGCTTTTTTTCACCTTCATGATCGGTTGCGGCACGGCGCTCAACAACCCATCGTGGCAGGCATCCGTCGGCGAAATGGTGCCGCGAGAGGATTTGCCGGCTGCGGTGACATTGAACAGCGTCGGCTTCAACATTACCCGCAGCGTCGGACCGGCCATTGGCGGTATCATCGTCGCCGCCGCCGGTGCCGCCGCCGCCTTTTTTGTCAATGCGCTGAGCTACTTCACGCTCATCTACGCCCTGTTTCGCTGGCAGCCGCCGAAATATGCCTCGAGCCTGCCGCGTGAGCAGCTGCTGGCGGCCATCTCGGCTGGCATGCGTTATGTGGCGATGTCGCCCAACATCGGCAAGGTGCTGGTGCGAGGCTTTCTTTTCGGCCTTTCCGCCAGCGCCATCCTTGCCCTGATGCCCATCGTCGCCCGCGATCTGGTGGAGGGCGGCCCCTTGACTTACGGCGTCATGCTGGGTGCATTCGGCGTTGGCGCCATCGGCGGCGCGCTGGTCAGCGCGCGCCTGCGGGAGATCATGTCGAGCGAATGGATCGTTCGCGTGGCTTTTCTCGGCTTTGCTTTCAGTGCCGGAGTGACTGCAATCAGCACCAATGCCATCATTACGTCCCTGGTGCTTACGATCGCCGGCGCCTGCTGGGTTCTGGCGTTGTCGCTCTTCAACACCATCGTTCAGCTTTCCACGCCGCGCTGGGTGGTGGGCCGGGCGCTTTCGCTTTACCAGACGCTGACCTTCGGCGGTATCGCCGTCGGCAGCTGGCTATGGGGTGAACTTGCCGAGGACTTCGGCATTTCCTATTCCCTGCTGGGCTCCTGTCTCCTGATGCTGCTCGGCGTTGTCGTGGGCTTCAAACTTGCCATGCCGGCCTTCGCCTCGCTCAATCTCGATCCGCTCAACCGGTTCGTGGAGCCGCCGCTCAGGCTCGATATCAAGCCGCGCAGTGGTCCCATCGCTATCCTTATCGACTATGAAATCCACGACGAGGACCTTGGTGAATTCCTGCCGCTGATGGCGGAGCGTCGCCGTATCCGTATCCGCGATGGCGCCCGCAACTGGAACCTGATGCGCGATCTCGAAAACCCTGATATCTGGACGGAAAGTTACCATGTGCCGACTTGGGTGGAATATGTCCGCCATAACCACCGCCGCACCCAGGCGGATGCGGAAGCCTGGGACCGGCTGCTGGAGCTTCATCGCGGTAAGACGCGCCCCCGGGTGCATCGGATGATCGAGCGGCAAACCATTCCACCGACCGACGACATCTTTCACAAGCCGCACACCGATCAGCATTGAGAGACAATGTTAAGTGAGTGGCGATGCCCTTCCCGCACTCTCCCGTCATCCTCGGGCCTGTCCCGAGGATCCAAACACCTGTCGTTCAATCAATCGGTTGCAGATGCTCGGGACGGGCGCGAGCATGACGGAGGAGAGGTTTTCACACGTTGCCAGCAACCGCTACTTCAGCTTCGTCTTCAGCGTGGCGTCTGGAAAACACGTTGGGGCCAAGCCGTTTTTCGCCTGCCAGTCGCCGAGTGAGCGACGCGTCTTGAAACCGGCCAGCCCGTCCGCCTTTCCCACATCGTAACCCTTGGCGACCAGCGCCTTCTGCATGGTGAGGACATCCGAGCGCAGCATAGAGCCGACATTGCCCCATTCCCCCTTGAACGGTCCTGCGCCATGGGCGATGCGGTCGGCGAGATTGCCGATGAAAAGGGCGTAGAGATCGGAATTGTTATATTCCTTGATGACGTAGAAATTCGGTGTCACCACGAATTCCGGCCCGTGTCTCCCGGCAGGCACCAGCATCATGCCGTCGGCAGTCAGGTCATTGGCAGGAAAGGCTTTTCCGGAGATGCGGGTAATGCCCATCTTCGCCCAGTCGGCCACCGGCCGGGCGAGGTCGGGGCCTTCCTGCGCGCAGGAGACATTGGCCGGGATGGATACTTCGAAACCCCAGTCACGACCGCGTTGCCAGCCGCGCGCAGAAAGATAGTTCGCTATGGATGCCAGAGCGTCGGGCACGGAGTTCCAGATGTCGCGCTGACCGTCGCCATCGAAGTCCACGGCATATTTCAGATAGCTCGACGGCATGAATTGCGGCTGGCCGAGCGCACCGGCCCAGGAACCCATCATGCGCGAGGCAGCGATATCACCGCTTTCGACGATCTTCAGCGCATCGAGCAGCTCGGTGCGGAACATCTCCCGGCGGGTCGACATATAGGCCTTCGTGGCCAAGACATCGATCACGGAATGGGGAAGTTTTGCCCGACCGAAACCGGATTCGCGGCCCCATATGGCAACGACGATATCGCCGGGCACACCATATTTGGCTTCTATCCGGCGTAGCGTCGCCGCGTGGGTGGAGGCAAGCGAACGCCCGGTGGCCGCCAGCCCCTGTAGCCGCTTTTCGGAGAAATAGGGGCCTGGAGAGGAAAATTCCGCCTGACTCTGGCTCTGTTCCTTCGGCGGTTTCTGGCCCGGAATGATGAGATCGGGCAGGTTCCAGTTGATGGACAGACCGCTCAGCGTGGCCTCAAGCGTCTTTTGCGAAATGCCGGCCTTGCGGGCTTCCGGCCAGATCTCTTTTTTCAGCCAGGCATGAAATTCGACATCATATCGGGCTGCCGCAGCTCCTGTCGGTGCCGATTGCGCCAACGCCGTCGTTGCTGAAAAAACGGAAAGAAGGCCAGCCAGTGCCTTCGTGGCAAAACGGTTTCGCATTCGGTCTCCTCTTTGAATGACGGGGAGGGAGGGGCGCTTTAGATTGTCGTGCGCGCCCGAAGCGCCGCCGTCAATGTCCCCTCATCGAGATAGTCAAGTTCGCCGCCCACCGGCACGCCGTGCGCAAGCCGGGTGATCTTGATGTCGAGACCGGAGAGGCGGTCAGTGATGTAATGGGCGGTTGCCTGCCCTTCCACAGTCGCATTGACGGCGATGATGAGTTCGCGAATGCCGCCGGCGCTCACACGGTCGATCAGGCCCTTGATGTTCAGGTCCTCCGGTCCAACGCCGTCCAGCGGCGACAGCGTGCCACCCAGAACATGATAGGCGGTGTTCATCGCGCCTGTCCGCTCCAGCGCCCACAAATCCGACACGTCTTCCACCACGATGATGACCGACTGATCGCGCCGGTCGTCGGTGCAGACGGTGCAGGGATCGATCGTGTCGACATTGCCGCAGCAGGAGCAGATCTTCACCTTGTCATAGGCTTCGCCCATGGCTTGTCCCAAAGGCCCGAGAAGCTGCTCCTTCTTCTTGATGAGATGCAGCGCCGCCCGGCGCGCAGAGCGGGGGCCAAGCCCCGGCACTTTTGCCAGAAGCTGGATCAGTTTTTCGATTTCGGGGCCAGTGACTCGTTTTGCCATGAGCGCTTTCTACTGCATAAATTAGGAAACGGGAATCATGAAGCGCGAAGGGCAGTCCATGAAAATACGGGCGGTGTGCCGGGGCGAGGCAAGAAGCCTGCCAGGAAAGACGACGAAGACGGGTATCTTCAAGCACGCGGTGCAGGGGCCGGTGATGGTCGATGCCCAGGGCATCGTCAGCGACGCCGTTTGCAATCGCAAACATCACGGCGGGCCGGACCAGGCGATCTACGTCATGGGTTCGGCCGATCTCGACTTCTGGTCCCATTCTCTTGGCTATGCGGTTGAACCGGGTTTTTTCGGCGAAAATCTGGTCATCGATGATGTCGACAGCGCAGAGCTGCATGTTGGCGACAGGTTCAAGGCAAATGAAGTCGTGCTGGAAGTGACCGCCGCGCGCATTCCCTGCGCCACGCTGTCGGCCCGGATCGGCGATACCGATTTCGCGCCTCGCTTCCGGCATGCGGGCCATCCGGGTTTTTATTGCCGCGTATTGAGCGGTGGAATGCTCGCTGCCGGGGAGGAGATCGCCTTTGAAGCCTATCAGGGAACGAAGCTGGCGATACCAACCATTTTGCAACGATTTCGTCCATTGCGGCTGAGCGTGTCGGAACGTGCGGCCTATCTCGAAACACCGCTTGCAAGCCGGTTTCGGGCGATGCTGGAAGTCTGAAAATAGGTGACCGCCAAACCGGCTGAAGGCCGGAATGGCGGACAGATCATCAAATCAGAATGGCAGCTTCATGCCGGGGGGCAGCGGCAGACCGGCGGTCAGGCCAGCCATCTTTTCCTGGGCCTGCGCCTCGCCCTTACCCTTCGCGTCCTTGTGGGCCGCAACGATGAGGTCTTCGAGGATTTCGACTTCGTCTTCCTTGAGCAGCGACGGATCGATCTTCAGACCACGCATTTCGCCCTTGCCGTTCAGAATAACGGTGACAAGACCGCCGCCGGCACGTCCTTCGATTTCAAGCGCAGCAATTTCTTCCTGCACCTTCTCCATCTTGGACTGCATTTCCTTGACCTTGCCCATCATGCCCATGATGTCGCGCATATGCCAATCTCCTGTTCTTCTTGTTTAAAACTCGATGTCGTCGCCGGGAAGGATGTCGCCTTCGCTCGATTCGGCAACCGATGGCGGGGTGATATCCTCCGCCTCATCCTGTAACGCGGCGCGGATGCGCACGTCGGTGATTTTAGCACCCGGAAACTGCGCCAGAATCGCGGCGACGTCGGGGTCCTGCCGTGCATCGACGAGACGCGCATCGCGGGCGTTGCCTTCCGCTTCGACAAGCGTCGGCTCGCCCTGCTCCTTGCTGAGGCTGACGATCCAGTGGATGCCGGTCCATTCCTTCAGCTTAACGCCCAGTTCGCCGGGAAGTGAGCCGGGTGCGCCCTCGCCGAGGCGCATATCAAGCCGGCCGGGCTCCAGCCGCACCAGCCGCACGAAGTTGCGAACCTTCGCCCGCATGACCGGATCGCGGTTTTTCTGGCAGAGATCGGCTATATCCTGCAGCGAATTAACGGGAACTTTCGGCTCCGGCCGTTCCTCGATCTTCGCGGATGCAACCTGCATTTCCTGCGGCCGACTGTCTGGAACGGCGCGCAGCATGGTGGAGGGCTGCGGACCTGCCTGCCTCTGGGCGGCAAATTCTGCGGGTCTTCCTGCTGCCACAGTCTGCCCCGACGAGTAGGCGCGAGCACCGCCACCATTGCCGCCGCCTGATGGCGCGCCATTGGCATAACCGCCGCCATCGCCATTCGAAAGTTCGAGCAGGCGACGTGCCGCATCCTCAGGTGCGGGTAGATTGGCGGCATGCGAAAGTCGGATCAGCACCATCTCGGCAGCACCGGCGGGGCGAGAAGCGTTTTCCGTTTCCGGAATTCCCTTCAGCAGCATCTGCCAGATGCGCGACAGCGCCGTCACGGCGATGGTGTCGGCAAACTCCGCGCCCCGCACGCGCTCCACTTCGGAGAGCGAGGGGTCTTCCGCCGCATCAGGCACGTATTTCATCCGAGTGACGAGGTGGGTGAAGTCGGCAAGATCGTTCAACACGACGACGGGGTTCGCGCCGGCCTCATATTGCCCGTTGAATTCCGCAAGGGCAGCGGCGACATCACCCTTCACGACATGCTGGAAAAGATCGACGATGCGCGCACGGTCGGCAAGACCCAGCATGCCGCGCACTGCTTCTGCCTCCACACGGCCGCCGCCATGGGCAATCGCCTGATCGAGCAGCGACAGGCCGTCGCGGGCGGAACCTTCGGCCGCACGCGCAATCATGGATAGAGCCTGCGGATCGGCCTCGAAGCCTTCCTTGCCGGCAATGGCGGTAAACAGCCCGACGAGATCAGCAGCGCTGATACGGCGCAGATCGAATCGCTGACAGCGTGACAGAACCGTGATCGGAACCTTGCGGATTTCCGTTGTCGCGAAGATGAACTTCACATGCTCCGGCGGCTCTTCCAGGGTCTTCAAAAGACCGTTGAAAGCCTGTGTCGAGAGCATGTGTACTTCGTCGATGATATAGACCTTGTAACGCGCCGAGACCGGGCGATAGCGCACCTGCTCGATAATCTCGCGAATATCGTCGATACCCGTATGGGAGGCGGCGTCCATCTCGATGACGTCGACATGCCGGCCTTCCATGATCGCCTGGCAATGTTCGCCGGGAATGCGCAGATCGATGGTCGGCTTGTCGATGGTGTCGGTCTTGTAGTTCAGCGCACGGGCGAGAATGCGGGCCGTGGTGGTTTTGCCCACACCGCGAACGCCCGTCAGCATATAGGCCTGCGCGATACGTCCGGTCTCAAACGCATTGGTCAGCGTGCGGACCATCGGCTCCTGGCCGACCATCAGATCGGAAAAATCCTTCGGGCGATATTTGCGTGCCAGTACCCGGTAGCCGGTCCCGACCTGGGATTCGCTCGATGTGGTGGGTACGGTATCGCTCATCGCCTCGCCAGTTTGTTTTGCCAGTTATCTTGGGGCGCAGTTGTCTTGGGGCGCGGAACTGGCCCGGCGAAAGCTGAGCACGGCATTTAAAAAAGGTGGGAGGCTGGCACGGCGACCCGTGCCGGGCTCGTTAGGGCTGCTTCCTTCCGGACCTGACCCGGTTGGCGAGTGGCTCGTCCACCACCAACCTCCCGGGGCCACATATCGGCAATATCGACAGCAAATGCAAGCCAAGCCTTCAAAAAACTGCTATCACGATGAAAACAAACATGGAGGACGCCTTGGAGACATTCCAGCTGGACGAAAGACTGGCGCGCGACAGCGTGCTTGTGACACGTTTGGGTCTTTGCGAGCTGCGCTTGCAAAACGACAGTCGCTGGCCCTGGCTGGTGCTGGTGCCGCAGCGGGATGGCGTCAGCGAATTGTTCGATCTCACTCCGCTCGATCAGGCCGTGCTGACATTCGAGACCAATCTCGTCGCATCCGCCTTGAAGGACATCACCGGAGCCACCAAGATTAATGTCGGCGCTTTGGGCAATATCGTCCGGCAGCTGCATGTCCACATTATCGCCCGCAATGAAGGCGACACCTGCTGGCCCGGTCCCATCTGGGGTCACGGAACGGCGGTACCGTATGCGGCGGGCGAAAAGGAAAGCCTCATGAAAAAAATCTCCGGCGCACTCTGATGATATCAATGAAAATTTTCGAAACCACGGCACCCCATCCAGAAGCAAGCCTGCTGACGGCTTTTTCCAAAAATGCTCTCGACCGTTTCGCCGAAAAGCGCGCCGAGGAGTGCGTTGCCGAGGCGCTGAAAGTCGACGGCACCCATATTTTCGCCTTTTCAGGTAACCGGCTGGTCCTCAAGCATGACGAGCAGGTGATCGACCCCCTGTTTGCCGCCTATGAACTGGCAGAGTTGCAGCCGGATTTCGACAATGCTGTGCTGCTCGGCTATCGCGAAACCGGCGAACCACGAATTGCGGTGCCTGTTGCCATCGCGGAGGACCAGCTGGCAAGCCACTACAAGCTGGCCGATGCCCGCACACTTTACCGCGATCATCTGCTGGATGAAGAGTTGTTGAGCGAGGTGGCCCAAGCCGTCAGCCTGACGCACTGGAACGGCGACAATCGTTTCTGCGGACGATGCGGCGGCACCATGGAGCTGCGGATCGGCGGCTATAAGCGCATCTGTTCGGCTTGCAACCACACGATTTTTCCCCGTACCGATCCCGTCGTCATCATGATGACGATCGACATCGAACGCGATCTTTGCCTGCTTGGCCGCGGCGCGCATTTTGCGCCGGGCATGTATTCATGCCTCGCCGGTTTCGTTGAGCCGGGAGAGACGATCGAACAGGCCGTGCGCCGGGAAACGCATGAGGAATCGGGCGTCGACGTCGGTCGTGTTCGCTACCACGCCTCCCAGCCATGGCCGATGCCGCACACGTTGATGATCGGCTGTTATGCCGAGGCGCTCTCATCCGAAATTGCGCGCGACGAGATAGAGCTTGAGGATTGCCGCTGGTTCACACGAGAAGAGGTGGCGAAGATGCTGGATGCACCGGCGGGGGAAGGTTTCTCGGCTCCGCCGATCGGCGCAATCGCGCATCGGCTGATGCGCGATTGGGTGGAGTGGCCAAAGTGACCTAACGGCCTGTGGCGGGCTCAGCTCTGGTTGAGCTTGCCGCGCATGGGGTGACCCTTGTAAACTCCGAGAATGCGGACCTTCTCGGAAAAGAAGCGCAGTTCATCCAGCGCGTGCCGCACGGATTCGTCTTCGGGATGCCCCTCGATGTCGGCATAAAACTGCGTCGCCACAAACTTGCCGCCCAGCTGATAGCTCTCAAGCTTGGTCATGTTGATGCCATTGGTCGCGAAACCGCCCATGGCTTTGTAAAGCGCGGCGGGAATGTTGCGGACGTTGAAGACAAAGGTCGTGACGAGAATCTCGTCGCTCGTCTGGCGCTTCGCCCAGTTTTCGTCGCGCGACAGCACCACGAATCGGGTGACGTTGTTCTCGGAATCCTCGACATTCTCGGCGAGAATATCGAGGCCGTAGAGGCTCGCGGCAAGGCGCGGCGCAAGGGCTGCCATGCTTCGGTCGCCCGTTTCGGAAACGAGCCTTGCCGAACCCGCGGTATCGCCGGCGATGACAGGCTTCCAGCCGTTGGAGCGAATGATCTTGCGGCACTGGCCAAGCGCATGGATATGGCTGTGCACGGTGCGGATTTCGTCCTTCGTCACACCCGGCATCACCATCAGCTGAAAACGGATCGGCATGAAATATTCGCCGATGATGTGCAGGCGTGATTCGGGCAGCAGATGGTGAATATCCGCCACCCGGCCGGCGAGCGTGTTTTCGATCGGGATCATGCCGAGGTCAGCTTCGCCGTTTTCGATGGCGTTGAAGGCATCCTCGAATGTCGGGCACGGCAGAGGTTCCATATCCGGAAACATGTCGCGGCAGGCCATGTCGGAATTCGCGCCGAATTCGCCCTGGAAGGCAATACGATTGGTGATCAGGCTCATGAAAACTGTCCGTTAATGGGTTCTGCTTGCGAGAATTTTGCGGGCTTTTTCGAGGTCATGCGGCGTGTCGACGCCGAGCGGTACGGAGTGGACGATTTCCGCGTCGATGCGCATGCCGGCCTCGAGTGCCCGCAACTGCTCCAGCCGTTCGCGCTTTTCCAGAGGGGACGGCGGCAGGCTTACGAATGTCTCCAGCGCTGCACGGCGATAGGTGTAGAGACCGATGTGATGATAAAGCGGGCCATCGCCATAGGGCGCGGTGGTGCGCGTAAAATAAAGCGCGCGCAGTCTCGTATCGGAAAGCGGGCTGCCGACGACTTTCACGACGTTGGGATTGGTCTTTTCCTGTTCGTCGGTGATTTCGACCGTCAGCGTCGCAATGTCGACGGCGGAATTTTCCAGTGGGCGCAGCGAGGCGCGAATTGTTTCCGCCTCGATGGTCGGGAGGTCACCCTGGACATTGATGATATAGTCGGCCTTGCCGTAGGGATCGGCCTTTTGCAGCGCTTCGAAAATCCGGTCCGAACCGGATTGATGGTCGTCGCGCGTCATCATCACGTCGAAACCGGCACTTTGAACGGCGGAAAACACCTGTTCGTCATCAACGGCAACAACGATTCGTTCCGCGCCTGCTTCCCGCGCGCGCAGTGCCACCTGCACGATCATCGGCTTGCCGCCGATGTCGGCGAGCGGCTTGCCAGGCAGGCGCGTGGATGCCATCCGCGCCGGTATGAGGACGACAGCTTTCTCGAATTCCCGATTCTTCATCCGACACCCTTCAAATCCCGACCGAAAAGTGTCAAAACGTCACGGTGTGGGGAACATTATTCAAGTTGCGCAGGCTGTGCAAAAGCCATAGCTTTCGAGCAATTTCAAGATGCCCGGTTATATGGAGCGGATGCGAGGGAGCGCATATAGATGAATTCTTATGTTAATATGGGCGTTGGGGCGTTGCTGGGCACGGTTTTCGTTCTGATGTCGGTGTCGATTGCCTCTGAGGGCATTTTCCATGCACCGGCGCCCGAGAAGGAAGGTTTCGCTATTGTTGCCGCCGAAAGCGGTGGCGAAGCCGGTGGCGGAGAAGCTGCTGCAGCCGCGACGCCGATTGCAAAACTGCTTGCGAGCGCCGACGCCGCCAAGGGCGAGGCGGTCTTCAAGAAGTGTACGAGCTGTCATACCGGAGAGAGTGGTGGTCCAAACAAGGTCGGCCCCAATCTCTTCGATGTCGTCAACCGGCCGATCGCCAGCCACGAAGGTTTCAGCTACTCCGCAGCGATGAAGGATTTTTCCAAGGGCGGCTCCGTCCACTGGGATTACGATCACCTCAACTACTTCCTGGAAGCTCCGAAGAAACATGTTCCCGGCACGGCCATGGGCTTTGCAGGCGTGAAGAAGGAAACGGAAAGAGCCGACCTCATCGCTTATCTGCGCTCGCTGTCGGCAAGCCCTGCGCCGCTTCCGGATCCGAATGCGCCGCCCGCACCGATGAACTGATTGTCTTCATGGTGCATGATGAAAGCCAGGCAGCGCTGCCGGGCTTATACATTAAAGGCCGGAACATCGTTATGATGTTCCGGCCTTTTTTGTCTTGAGGGCGATTGCAACACCGTCAAGACGACGCAAGGGCAATCGAAGCGGCGGACGTGAGAATCAGAAGCCCTTGCCGCCGCGCACCTCGGATATCACCGTGCCGACCATGATCTTGATATCCAGCCAAATCGAAAAATTCTCGACGTAATAAAGATCTGAGACGATCCGGGCGCGCGCCTTGTCGCTGCGGTCCGTCGGGCCGCGCAAACCTCGCATCTGCGCAAGGCCGGTAATGCCCGGCCGCACCCGGTGCCGCATGTGATAGTGCGGAACCAGTTCTTCGTAGAGGCGTCCTGCGGCCAGCATCCCGATGGCATGGCAACGCGGCCCGACCAGGGACATATCGCCCTTCAGCACATTCAGAAGCTGCGGCAGTTCATCGATATTGGTGCGGCGAAGAATAGCGCCGACGCGGGTAACGCGGGGATCGTCTTTAACCGTTTGCGCCACACCGGTCGCATCACACAGATCGCTTTTCATGGAGCGGAATTTATAGACACGGATCTTCCGTCCGTTCATGCCCCAACGCACCTGTGAAAACAGGACCGGTCCTTTGCTATCCAGTTTCACCAGCGCTGCTACCGTGATCAACACGGGGGCGAGCGCGACAAGGGCAATGGTTGCCCCCGCTATGTCCATCATTCTTTTCAGCGCGAACTGACTGCGCTTAGACGCCGAGATGCCTTTTTCAAAGGAAGGCTGCGCCTGTGCCGATTCAAAAGTCGCTAATGTAGAATTGGCGGCCCCGTAAAAAGCGGCGGACGACGAGCTTTCAGTACCCAGCATAATATCACGCCCTGAAAAGTTCTTTTGTTGGAAATATTAAAATATATTAATGGTTAACAATTTATTTACCATAGAATACTGCTGAAATGTAGCTTCTTTTTTAGAAAAATCAATCTAAGGTTAATGTGCATGCACGCTTATGTTGCGGACTGGCGCCAGGCATGCCCGGGACTGCGGATGCAGCCGTTTCAACGGGTCTTTGAGCTAAATGCTAAAGGATAAATGTGGCCAGTCCTGAGATCGGGGTTTGCTGCGGCTTTCTGCCGTCAATTCCCCATCAGAATGTCGAGCAGGGTCGTCTGCTTCGGCCTGGATGACGCCTGACCACCGATATCGGCGGGCGGGACGGGACCGTTCTCGGCTGAATAGCCGGGTTCGATATCGCGGGAGGGTAGAGTGGCGGGCGGCATCGGGGCGCCGGGCTGAGGTTGGTTCGCTGGAGCGGGAGCGTCGGGATAGACCCGACTGTCGGTCGATCCACCGCCGAGCGCATTGGAAATGAGGTCGCCAATGGAAGAGGGGGCGTTCTCAGGCGCCGGCTGCTGCATGTCGCCAAGCGGCGGTACACCGCCTGCACCGAGGCCAAATAGCGGCGCGGGCGAAAGTCCGGAGTGGGCAGCAGTCATGAAGTCTTTCCAGGCGCGGGCAGGAAGCCCGCCGCCCGTTACCTTTTTCATCGATGTGCCATCGTCGTTGCCGAACCAGACCCCGGTGGTAAGATTGCTGGTGTAGCCGACAAAAAGGGCGTCGCGGAAGGACTGCGTCGTGCCGGATTTTCCTGCCGCCTGCCAGCCTTGCAGGCGCGCGGCCTTGCCGGTGCCTTCAGTGATGACGCGGGACAACATGCCGTTCATGGTTGCGGCAATCTCTTCGCTCAGCACGCGCGGCGGATTGTCGTATTTGTTTTCATAAAGCACCTTGCCGTCGGCATCGGTGATGCGTTTGACGATGTGCGGCGTCGCCTTGTAACCGCCGTTCATGAAGGGGGCGTAAGAGGCGGTCAGCTCCATCAGCGATACTTCCGACGTGCCAAGCGCGATGGAGGCATTGTTCTGGAGCTCGGATTCAATGCCCATACGATGCGCCACCTGGGTTACCCGCTCGGGTCCGACTTCCATGACCAGTTGCGCGGCAATCGTGTTCAGTGAATTGGCGAGAGCGGTTGCGAGCGTGACTTCGCCTCGATATTTCTTCTCGTAATTTTCCGGTGTCCAGTTGCCGATGCGTACAGGCCCGTCGTTACGGATGGTGTATGGGGTCAACCCCGATTCGAGGGCTGCGACGTATACGAAGGGCTTGAAAGCCGAACCGGGCTGCCTTTTTGCTTTCACGGCGCGGTTAAACTGGCTTTGGGCGTAATCTGCCCCGCCAACGACGGCGCGGATCGCGCCCGTCCCGTCAATGGAAACCAGCGCTGCCTGTGAAGCGCCCTGTTTCTTGCCGTCACCCTGGAGGACGTGGGACAGCGCCTTTTCGGCATCGCGTTCGAGATTGGGATCGATCGTCGTGTCGACGACAATGTCCTGCTTGACGTCGCCGACGAGATTGCGAACCTCCTCCAGCACCATATCGGCGGCATAATGCTCGGCACCTGACCAGAAACGTTTCGCCTTGGTCGGCGGCTGCGACATGGCAGTCTTGATCTCGTCGTCGGTGATGAAACCGACATCGCGCATGGATTGCAGCACGACCTGCGCCCGTTCCTCCGCCGCCTGCGGATCGCGCGCGGGTGAAAGACGCGAGGGGGCTTTCAGAAGTCCGGCGAGCATGGCTGCCTCGCCCAGATTGACGTCCCGGGCCGACTTGTTGAAATACCGCCGCGAGGCCGCCTCGACGCCATAGGCATTGGAGCCAAAATAGACGCGGTTAAGATACATCGCCAGGATTTGGTCCTTGGTGAACTTGTGCTCCAGCCAGAAGGACAGCAGAACTTCCTGAACCTTTCGCTCCAGCGTGCGATCCGGGGAAAGGAAGAGATTTTTTGCCAGCTGTTGCGTCAGCGTCGAGCCACCCTGAACGGTGCGCCCCGTCAACAGGTTCGTAACGATGGCGCGTCCGAGGCCGAGCGGATCGACCCCGAAATGCGAATAGAACCGGCGGTCCTCGATCGCCATCACGGCCTGCGGGATGTAGGGCGACATGTCTTCCAGCGCCAGCGCCTCACCGCCGGTGGTGCCGCGATTGGCAAGTACACTGCCATCGACGGAAACGATCTTCACATTCGGCGGGCGTTCGGGAATGGACCAGCTGCTGGCGCTCGGCATCCGCGCGCCGTAATAAAGGACAAGCCCGGCAACGCCGATGCCGCCCCATATGCCGAGTACGATGCACCAGTAGAACAGTGAGCGGATGAACCCCGTGACGCCACGGCCTGAACTGCGGTTGCGGTTCTGGCTTTTTCCAGATTTTCTGCGGCTTGCTGGCGACTTTGCTTTTTTGGCTTCCTGCTTTGCGGTTCCGCTGATGCGCTCGCTGGCATCAAGACGCAGGTCATCACCGGACTCGTGGAAATCCCCGAAGGAAGGTTCTACCCGTTCGCGTGATTTTCCCTTGCCTGCCATACAGCCTAAATCGCTCCTTTTGCAAAACCGCACACCCGTCGGGGTTAAGCTTCTATGCCTGCGCGATCCTTAATCCAGGATGAAGAGTTTAAATGCGGCAATTTAAGGCGGGGTTAAGTCTTTAAGGGATCACATCGGCGTCATTGGCAGACGTCGATCCACGCGGCACCCGTCAGTTCGGCCATCACGTCGGGCGAAATCTTGACGGCAGCATTGGTGGCGCCGGCAGCAGGCACCACTTCGCCATATTGTTTCAGCGACAGGTCACAATAGACCGGCAGGGCCGAGGGCAGGCCGAATGGGCATACACCGCCTACCGGGTGACTGGTCACCGCAACAACTTCCTCTGGCCCAAGCATGCGCGGTTTCGTTCCAAAATGATCCCTGAATTTGCGGTTATCCAGCCGTTTTGTCCCGGCGGTAACGACGAGAAGAACGACGTCACCCGCCTTCAGGCAGATCGTTTTTGCAATCTGGTCGGGGTCAACGCCATGCGCCTCGGACGCGAGTGCGACGGTTGCCGAACTGGCTTCCGTCTCGATCACGGTGATTTCGGGCGACTTCTCGGCAAAAAAGGCTCTGACGGATTCAATAGACATGCGTATTTCTTAGGCGTTACGACGAGTCGCTTCAAGGTGCCGCGCGCAAGCTATGCGTTTTCCGCAATGCTGCGCTGCGATGAAGCGTCTGTTTTTTAAGCTGATATGCTGTATCTTCAAATCATCGAAGCGACGCACTCCTCCTCCCAGCGTCGCCCGATTGGACTGACAATACTCCTCCTCCCAATTGTCAGTCAGTTTCAAGAACCCGGCGCACCTCCTCCCGCGCCGGGTTTTTGCTGTCTGGAGCCTCCAATTCCTCTCGCCTGGCATAGCCTAACGTGATCGTTTCGTTCAAAGAAACTTGACTTTCTGCGACTTGCGACCTAGGTACTTCGCCATCGATATTTGTTTGACGACCAGAGCTTCGGCGTCTTTTTTGACGCTCACGACGATCTTTTCCTTCAAATTCGACCCAAGTCCGCACTGCTCGCAGTGCAAATACAAAATTGCCAACGGAAGGAAATCGTTATGGCGACTGGTACAGTAAAGTGGTTCAACGCAACCAAGGGCTACGGCTTCATTCAGCCGGACGACGGTTCGCAGGACGTATTCGTTCACATCTCTGCTGTTGAGCGTGCAGGCCTGACCGCCCTCAACGACGGCCAGAAGCTCTCCTACGAGCTGATGCAGGATCGTCGCTCGGGCAAGATGTCCGCAGGCAACCTCGTTGCTGCCTGATAAGCGCTTTGGCCCGAAAGGGTCACATGCATGAATGGGAAGGCCGGATTTTTCCGGCCTTTTTCCTTTGCGGGCAGCGCTTTTCGCAGTCGCCCTTGAAAAGGCAAGGCCGGATGACAATATAGGGTTCAACGGTGCTCCAGGCCCGAACCTCCGGGAATGGCGCTTTTATAGAGTGCCGCTGCTGTTGCGTTAGCCAAAGATTAACCAAAGCAGCCGATCCTGAGCCGGAAAGCAGCGTCGAGTCATTCGACGCGCTCTGGAGCATCAGACCGTTTGAACGCTTTGACCACGGATGTACTGGCATTGACGCAAAAACGGATAGAAAGGTCGGGCTCGCCCGGCCTTTTTGTTTTTATGGAATGAGAAGGCGCCGAGCTTCCGGCACCTTCTCATTTTTGCATCATTTCGAAGCCAGCGCGTCGAGGATGCGGACCCAGGAGCGGATGCCCTTGTGGAAGGACTGCAGGTCGTATTTCTCGTTCGGGGAGTGAATACGGTCATCGGTCAGTCCGAAGCCGACCAGCAGGGAGTCCATGCCCAGCATCTTCTGGAAATCACCAACGATCGGGATCGAGCCTCCCATGCCGATGACGACAGCCGGTTTTGGCCATTCCTCAGAAAGCGCGTTCCTGGCCTTGGTCAAAACGGGCGAATCATAAGACAGCTGAATAGCCGGAGAGCCGCCATGCTCGTGAAATTCCACCGAGCAATCGGCGGGAATCTTCGAGCGCACATAGGCCCGGAAGCTTTCGCGAATGGCTACGGGGTCCTGCTGGCCGACGAGGCGGAAAGACACCTTGGCAGAGGCCTTCGCGGCAATCACGGTTTTGAAACCATCGCCGGTATAGCCGCCGATGATGCCGTTGACTTCGGCCGTGGGTCGCGCCCAGGTCTGCTCCAGCACGGAGCGACCTTTTTCGCCTGATGGGATCGAGAGACCGACTTCGCCGAGAAAGGCTTCCGCAGTCCGGCCCAGCGTTTCCCAGGAGGCCTTGATGTTGGCTGGCGTCTCTTCCACGCCATCGTAAAAGCCGGGAAGCGTAACGCGACCGGTCTCATCGTGAAGGCCGGCAAGAATATCGGTGAGGATGTGGATCGGGTTCGCAGCCGCACCACCAAACAGACCGGAATGCAGGTCGCGGTCGGCGGCGGTGATGACGATCTCTTCGCCGACGAGACCACGAAGCGCGGCAGCAATGGCAGGTGTGTCACGGTCCCACATGCCGGTATCGCAGACCAGCGCGTAATCGGCTTTCAGCTCCTCTGCATTAGCCTCGAGGAAAGGCTTGAGCGATGGCGAGCCGGACTCCTCTTCGCCTTCGAAAAGAATGGTGACACGCACCGGCAGGCCGCCATTCACCGCCTTATAGGCGCGGCATGCCTCCACGAAGGTCATCAGCTGACCTTTGTCGTCTGCCGTGCCGCGCCCCGTGATCACCTGCCGGCCGGCACCGATATCCTTGACGCCGGGCTCGAAGGGATCGTTTTCCCAGAGATCGAGCGGATCAACCGGCTGCACGTCATAATGGCCGTAGAAAAGGACGTGCGGGGCGTCCTCGGTGGCTGCGTCATGATGCGCCACCACCATGGGATGGCCGGCCGTATCGCGCACGGATGCCGTGAAGCCGAGCGAGGTAAGCGTTCTTACCAGCCACTCGGCCGCCTTGCGGCACTCCGCCTTGTAGGCTGGGTCTGTGGAAATTGAGGGAATGCGCACCAGCTCAAACAGCCGCTCCAGGCTGGATGTGAGATTATCGTCGGCGGTGGAAAGAATGGGGGAAACGTCTGTCATCGCTGATCCTGTCATGTCTGTCGTGACCCGGCGAGAAACAAAACATCCGGGCATCGCGCATCGCGGGAAACATGCCCGGGTCGTCGTGAATCGACGAGCCCGCGGCGGCCGGAACGATAGAGCAGATCATGGAAACTGCGAAGCGCTTTCGCCCTGCAATGACTATTTTGCTTTTTTAGCGCTGTCGATCGCCCGGCGCATATATTCCAGCAGGAGTTGCCGTTCGAAGCGCCGGAAATCGGCAAGCAGACTGTCTTCGGTTGCCTCCGATGCGGCAATCGCATTGGCTTCCAGATCACGCCCGCGCTGAGTCAGTTCGATAATCTGGGCGCGGCGATCATTGGGGTGAGCCTTTCGAACGATCAACCCGTCTCGCTCCATCCGCGACAGCGTGTTGGCAAGGGTCGCCTGTTCAATGTCTATCCTATCCAGCAACTGCCGCTGGGTCAGACCCTCTTCGTGCCATAGCTCGATGAGGATAGGGAACTGGCCGGGCGAGAAGCCAAGCGCAGCTGCCCTTTTCTGCAACGCCATGGTGAATTCGCGCGCCATCCGCGAGGCAAGATAGATCACTGATTCATCGCGGGAAAAGCTCATTCGTCCGTGCCTGAGAGATAGCTGCCGACAACCCGGCAATATTGATAGCACGATATATATCGCAGGATATGTTTAAGCCAAGTACGAACGGGGCGCAAAATAAAACCGCCACGGCCGGGAGGGGTCGGCCATGGCGGTCATATTGGAGGACAAAGGCCCGGAGAGGGGGAAAGGCCTTTGTCCGGTCTGACGCGGCGGGGGACGAGCCAGCTATCAGACTACGGCGTGATCAGGCGCCGTCCTCTAAGAAATGTGTCTGCAAATGCGGCTTTTCAAGGGAAGCCTGGATTACAAATCGGTAAGGTGCGTCGACCGTTTACCGTGGTGCCTGATTTTGCGTTTCGCTCGCATGGCGAGGAGGAATTTCGCACTCCCCACCAGTAAAACAAAGACTGCAAAGAAAGTCAGTTGCTGCCCTAGGTCACCCAGAGGGTGGAGCACCAGCAATAGGAACGCCGCGAGCACCGCGGCTTCGAGAAGGTGAAATTCAGCAGTTGCGAGGGTGCCGCGCGTCGCGTCAAAACGCTCAGGAAAAAAGGCACGCAAGCCCGTGCCCGCCAGCAGAAAAAGCGGCGCCACGAGAGATTTCTGAAAGATTGTCGTTGCCGGCTCGTGCTGAAGCCATGAGGCGATGACAACGATAGCGGTGAGAAGAACGGCTCCGAAATAGGCATTGACTATGGAACTTTTTGACATCGGCTTTTCCCTAGAAATCATCAAAGATATAGCCTCGCATCTGATCTCCACGATAGACCTTTCGCCTCTGGCACGCTATCCATGCTACCCATGAAAAAAGGCGATCATCTCTTCCTCGTTGACGGTTCCGGTTTCATTTTCCGGGCCTTCCATGCCATCCCGCCGCTGAACCGCAAGTCGGACGGGCTGCCGGTCAACGCCGTCTCGGGCTTCTGCAACATGTTGTGGAAGCTTCTGAAGGATGCCCGTAACACCGATGTCGGTGTGACGCCGACGCACTTCGCGGTGATTTTCGATTATTCGTCGAAGACATTCCGCAACGAGCTCTACGACCTCTACAAGGCAAATCGCACTGCGCCGCCGGAAGATCTGGTGCCGCAATTCGGACTGATCCGGGAGGCGACGCGCGCCTTTAATCTTCCCTGCATCGAAACCGAGGGGTTCGAGGCCGACGATATCATCGCCACCTACGCCCGGCAGGCCGAGGCGATCGGCGCTGACGTCACCATCATCTCTTCCGACAAGGATCTGATGCAACTCGTGACAGCCAATGTGCATATGTACGATGCCATGAAGGACAAGCAGATCGGCGTTCCCGATGTCATCGAAAAATGGGGCGTCGGCCCCGAAAAGATGATCGATCTGCAGGCGATGACGGGCGATTCCACCGACAATGTTCCGGGTATCCCCGGCATTGGCCCGAAGACGGCGGCGCAGTTGCTGGAAGAATATGGCGACCTTGAAACGCTTCTGGCGCGCGCCGGCGAGATCAAGCAGCAGAAACGTCGCGAGAACATCATTGCCAATGCCGATCTGGCCCGCATTTCGAGGCAGCTCGTGGCGCTGAGGACCGACGTGCCGTTGCAGCAGTCGCTTGAGGAGCTGGTGCTGGAGCCGCAGAACGGCCCGAAGCTGATCGCCTTCCTGAAGGCAATGGAATTCACGACCCTGACCCGCCGCGTTGCGGAAGCGACGGATACCGATGCCTCCGCCGTCGATGCCGCCACCGTGCCGGTGCAATGGGGCGCCGATGCCCATGGGCCGGACCTTGACCTGCCGGCCGATACTGTCAGCGCAGGCGGTACGATAGCTGCCGGAACGAATGCTGCGGTTACCGGGGCTGCGCCTGCAAGAAAGGCATCTGGCGAAGGCAACGCCCCCGCCGATCTTGCGGCAGCACGACAGGCGCTTTTCGCCGCCGCCAAGATCGATACGACTGCGTATACGACGATCCGTGATCTTCAGACCCTTGACCTCTGGATTGCCGCGGCCCGCGAAACCGGCATTGTCGCCTTCGACACGGAGACAACCTCGCTCGACCCGATGCTTGCGGAACTTGTCGGCTTTTCGCTTGCCATCGCGGATAACAGCAAGGATGCCTCGGGGACCGATATCCGTGCCGCTTACATTCCCCTGACCCACAAAACGGGCTCGGGCGGCGATCTCTTCAGCGATGGTATCAGGCTTGCGGAAGGCCAGATTCCCTTTGCCGAGGCCTTGGCCCGACTTAAGGACCTGCTGGAAGACCCAACTGTCCTCAAGGTCGCGCAAAACCTCAAATACGATTATCTGTTAATGAAACGCCACGGCGTCGTCATGCAGAGTTTTGACGACACGATGCTGATTTCCTACGTGCTCGAGGCCGGCAAGGCGACGCACGGCATGGATTCCCTCTCGGAGCGCTGGCTCGGCCACACGCCGATCCCCTATAAGGACGTGGCGGGCTCAGGCAAGTCGAGCGTTACCTTCGATTTCGTCGATATCGACAGGGCAACCGCCTATGCTGCCGAAGATGCCGATGTGACCCTCCGGCTCTGGACGGCCTTGAAGCCAAGGCTTGTTTCGGAGCGTTTGACCCGGGTTTACGAGCGGCTGGAGCGCCCCCTTGTCCCGGTTCTGGCGCATATGGAAGAGCGCGGTATCACTGTCGACCGGCAAATCCTCTCACGGCTTTCCGGCGAGCTCGCACAGAAGGCAGCCGCGTTCGAAGAGGAAATCTACGAACTGGCGGGCGAACGTTTCAACATCGGATCGCCTAAACAGCTTGGCGATATCCTGTTCGGCAAGATGGGCCTGCCAGGCGGGTCAAAAACCAAGACCGGCCAGTGGTCGACGTCGGCGCAGGTTCTCGAAGATCTCGCGGCAGAAGGTGTCGAACTCCCGCGCAAGATTGTCGACTGGCGACAGCTGACAAAGCTCAAATCCACCTATACGGATGCGCTGCCCGGCTATATCCATCCCGAGACGAAACGGGTGCACACCTCCTATGCGCTCGCCTCGACAACGACAGGTCGCCTGTCATCGTCGGAGCCGAACCTACAGAATATTCCGGTGCGCACGGCTGAAGGCCGCAAGATCCGCACGGCTTTCATTTCCACGCCCGGCCACAAGCTTCTGTCGGCAGATTATAGCCAGATCGAACTGCGCGTGCTTGCCCATGTCGCCGACATTCCGCAGCTTCGAAACGCCTTTGAAAATGGTATCGACATTCATGCGATGACGGCATCGGAAATGTTCGGTGTGCCAGTTGAAGGCATGCCGTCGGAAGTACGCCGCCGCGCCAAGGCGATCAATTTCGGCATCATCTACGGCATATCGGCCTTCGGTCTCGCTAACCAGCTCGGCATCGCCCGGTCGGAGGCTGGGGACTATATCAAGAAATATTTCGAGCGTTTTCCCGGCATCCGCGACTATATGGAGGCGACCAAGGCCTTCGCCCGTGAGAATGGCTATGTCGAAACCATATTTGGTCGCCGTTCCCATTATCCAGAAATCCGCTCCTCCAATCCCTCGGTGAAGGCCTTCAACGAGCGTGCCGCCATCAATGCGCCCATTCAGGGGTCGGCTGCCGATATCATCCGGCGCGCCATGATCCGCATCGAGCCGGTGCTGGAGGCCGAAAAGCTTTCCGCCCGCATGCTTTTGCAGGTGCACGACGAACTCATCTTCGAAGTCGAGGAAGCGGAGATCGAAAAGACACTGCCGGTCGTCGTCTCTGTCATGGAAAATGCGGCCATGCCGGCGATCTCCATGAGAGTGCCGCTGAAAGTGGATGCGCGCGCGGCCGACAATTGGGATGAGGCACATTGACCCCCTCTTGAGCCGGCGGCGTCATGATCCTGTCGCGTGCAGAGCCTAGGGAAAACTTCTGACAAGGAGTTTCCCCATGCACGCCCCGCTCGTCTCGAATGATCTCGACTATATTTCCGCCGCCACGCACGATCAGCCGCCGCGCCATCTGGGCACGCGCTTCAATGCGGGCGGCGAGTTTCTGCCAGAGCCTGGCAATACTGTCGTAAGCCATCTTGTCAGTGGCTCGCAGACGGAGAAAGCCATCAACGCGACTCGCCAGCGCTTTATGGACATGGCCGAAGCGTCGCAACTTGCCTTCACGCCCGTTTCCAGCCTCCATATGACCGTGTTTCAGGGCATCATCGAGTTTCGTCGTGGTTTGCCCTATTGGCCGGAAAACATGCCTCTCGATACGCCGATAGACGCGATGACGGACTATTATCGTGATCGGCTCTCCGCGTTTCCGGCCCTGCCGGCATTCAACATGCAGGTGACGGGTCTGCGTCCGACAGGCCTTGTCATGAAGGGTGCAACGGTAGAGGATGACCGGATCGTGGCTGTCTGGCGGGATGAATTTGCCAAGCTGTTCGGCTATCGCCACCCGGATCATGACACCTACGAATTTCACATCACGCTGTCTTACATCATCCGCTGGTTCGAGCCGGAATCCTTGCCGCGCTGGCAGGCCATGCTGGATGAGGAACTTGAAAAACTGCGCGCCGCCGCGCCTGTCATCGAGATGCGCCCCCCAGCTTTCTGTGAATTCAAGGATATGAACCACTTCAAGGAACTCCTTGTCTTCGATAAACC
The DNA here is from genome assembly GCF_052686535.1 of Agrobacterium sp. DKPNP3. Classification (NCBI taxonomy): domain Bacteria; kingdom Pseudomonadati; phylum Pseudomonadota; class Alphaproteobacteria; order Hyphomicrobiales; family Rhizobiaceae; genus Agrobacterium; species Agrobacterium sp. DKPNP3. The sequence goes on from NZ_JBQYSN010000021.1 coordinate 25,965, forward strand.
CGCGCCTGTGATTCCGATTTCTGAGACAGGCCCGCGGCGCTGATTTCCCTGAATCGGAAAAAATGCGCATCAGGGCTGGTCAAAGCCCGTTTGGGCATGTATAAGCGCGCCAAATTTCCGATATCGAGACATCCGACATTCGGCCTTTGGTTCTGGCCGGTTCCGTTGTTTCGCCGCTTAAGTGGAGTAACAAAAATGGCTGTACCAAAAAGAAAAACAAGCCCGTCCAAGCGTGGCATGCGCCGCTCGGCTGACGGTCTCAAGTCTGCGACCTATGTTGAAGACAAGAACTCCGGCGAACTGCGCCGTCCGCACCATATCGATCTGAAGACCGGTATGTATCGCGGCCGCCAGGTTCTGACGCCGAAGGAAAGCGCATAAGCTTTTCTGGCATGACTTTGCGAAAACCGGCCCTCGTGGCCGGTTTTTTGTTTTAAGCGATCTCTAACGGTGTCCAGCGCTCACTTGGAAAATGTTCTCACTCCTCCTACACTCGCTTCGGGAGAGCGGGTTAGCTGCCTGCGGCGTGAGGGGAGTTTCGGTGAAATATCGCTTTATTTTGTTGATGATGCTCTGTCTGGGCCTCGGTTATGGCGCCGTGACGAGAGGAAGCGGCATCATTGCAGAGAGCTATTTCGGTGAAATGTCCGAGCAGGGGCGAACGACGCTCCGGCTTGCCGTCTCCGCCCTGGGCGGCCTTCTGAACCGCTACGAGCCGCTTCCGGCCTTGATTGCAGATCATGATGACATTGAGGAACTGGTGGCCCATCCCAAAGATGAAGCCCTGCGCCAGCGCGCCAATGTCTACCTCAAATCCATCAACACTCTGCTGGAATCTTCCGATATCTACATCATCACGCTGGATGGCGAGACTATCGCGGCCAGCAACTACGATGGTCCGACAAGCTTTGTCGGCGAGAACTTCAGCTACCGTCCCTATTTTCAGGATGCGGCGAAGGGCCTGCAGTCGCGATTCTTCGCGCTCGGCACGACCTCGCACAAGCGCGGATATTATTTCTCCGCGCCCATTCTCTTCAATGCGGAAATAAAGGGGGTTATCGTCTTCAAGGTCGATATCGAAGGCATCGAGGCCTCTTTCGGCGATGGGGAGAACCGTATTCTCGTATCGGACCCCGAGGGCATCATCTTCATGACGGGAACACCGCAATGGCTTTATTCCAGCCTGATGCCGCTGACGCCGGAGAGGCTGGCCCGCACCGAGGCCTCACGCCGTTACGCCAATGCCACGCTGAAGGAACTGCCGCTGAAACACGGCAATTTCGGCTCGCATCAGTTGATGACGATTAGCCAAAACGAGGGGGACAGGGAATATATGGTTCTGTCGCAGCCGATGGCGGATGCGGGATGGACCGTCAGCGTGCTCATGGACACGGGTTCGCTTCGGACGCAGGTGAAGACGGCGATGATTGCGATCATACTCTGCCTGTGTCTTGCGGCAGCGTTGATTGCCGCCATGTTGCAGAGGCGGCGGCGGCTGCGTGAACGCCTGATCCATCAGGCCGAAGCCCAGGCAGAACTGGAGCGTCGGGTCGAGGAACGCACGGCGGACCTTGCCCGCGTCAATCGGGAGATCGAACACGAGATCGCCGAACGTCGCCAGACGGAAAAACAGTTGCGCAAGATGCAGAACGATCTGGTGCAGGCCGGAAAGCTGGCGGCTCTCGGGCAGATGTCGGCGGCCCTGTCGCACGAGTTCAACCAGCCGCTGGCCGCCGCCAAGAATTACGCCGAAAATGCCTCGCTTCTGGTGGAGCGCGGGCGCTTGGAGGACGTGACGGAAAACCTCAGGCGCATATCGGGGCTGATCGATCGTATGGCGTCAATCAGCAAGCACCTGCGCAACTTTGCCCGCAAGCCGAATGAGAAGATGGCGGCAGTGGGCCTGGAAACGGTGCTTCGCGATACGCTTGAAATCGTCGGGCCGCGGCTCAAGGCCGCCAATGCGGTGCTGGAGGTTGATCTTGGCCCGGTCCCGCTCGCCGTAAAGGCAGGGCCGGTGCGGCTGCAGCAGGTGCTCGTCAACATCATCTCCAATGCCGCTGATGCCGTCGAAGGGCGGGAGGACCGCCGGATTGCGCTTCAGGCGGCGCAGCAAGGCCAGATCGTTTCCGTCATCATCCGCGACCGCGGTCCGGGCGTACCGGCGGCGATTTCGGAGCGCATTTTCGATCCCTTCTTCACCACCAAGGGTGTGGGCCGCGGTCTGGGCCTCGGCCTCTCGATCTCCTATAACATCATCAAGGACTTCGGCGGCCAGCTCCGCGTCAGAAATCATGAAGACGGCGGAGCGGAGTTCGCAATTGAATTGCCGGCTGCTGTCTGGCGCATGGAGGTGGCGGCGGAATGACCACTTCGCGGGTGCTTTTGATCGACGACGAAGAGGAGCTGCGCTTTTCGACCGCGCAGGCGCTCGAGCTTTCGGGTTTCGCCGTCACCATGCTGGCGAGCGCCGAACATGCGCTGGAGCTCATCGGTTATAGTTTTGACGGTGTTGTGGTCAGCGATATCCGCATGCCCGGCATGGACGGCATGACGCTGCTGCAAAAAGTGCGGGAGCTTGACCCGGAAATACCGGTCATCCTGATGACCGGCCACGGTGATGTGCAGCTTGCCGTCAACGCCATGCGCAACGGCGCTTATGACTTCATCGAGAAGCCCTTCACCCCGCAATATCTCGCCGGCATCATCAAGAGAGCCAATGACCGGCGGGCGCTGGTGCTGGAAAACCGCCGCCTGAAAGCAGTAGCCGGCAAGCACGATGATCTCGAAACGCGTCTGCCCGGCCGAACACCGGTCATGGTCGATCTGCGATACCGCATCCGCGCGATCGGTGCGACCGATGCCGACACGCTGATCGTCGGCGATACGGGGGCGGGAAAGGAGGTCGTCGCGCGGGCGCTGCATGATATCAGCGCCAGGGCCAACCGGCCCTTCGTCGCGATCAATTGCGCCGCCCTTCCGCAGACGTTGATCGAGAGTGAATTGTTTGGGCATGAGGCTGGTGCGTTTCCGGGTGCGCTTCGTGCGCGTTATGGCAAGTTCGAACATGCACGTGGCGGCACCATTCTTCTGGACGAGATCGGCTCCATGCCATCAGAATTGCAGGGACGTTTCCTGCGGGTATTGCAGGAGCGGGTGATTACCCGCCTCGGCTCCAACGAAACCGTCGAGCTTGATGTCCGCTTCATCGCCACCAGCAAGGTTGATCTTGAGCAGGAGGTTGCGGCAGGCCGGTTCCGAGCCGATCTCCTGTATCGGCTGAACGTGGCGACACTCCTCGTCCCCGCTTTGGCGCAACGCAGTGCTGACATTCCCTTGCTGTTCCTGCATCTGGTTAGGGAGGCCGCGGCCCGCTACGGCCGCGACGATATGGACGTGCCGCAGCAACTGCTCGCCTCCATCGCACTTCGCGAATGGCCGGGCAATGTGCGCGAATTGCGCAATGCCGCAGACCGATTCGTTCTCGGACTGGAGGACGAGCCATCAGAAACGTCGTTGATCGCCGGAGAAGAGGCCAGGTCGCCTCTCGCTGCTCGCGTGGGCGCCTATGAAAAAAATCTGATCGCTCGCGCCATCGCGGCCAATGGCGGCAATCTCAAATCGGTGTACGAGAACCTCGGTATCTCCCGCAAAACTCTGTATGAAAAAATGCAGAAATATGGCCTGCAAAAGCATATGACGGATGTCTGATGTGTGGATTTCCACCCATGGTTTTCTCGTCATGGGTTGAAATCCACACATCGGAAAGGACAATGGTGACAAAAGTCGACGTGGCTTGGCGAAGCGCGTTGCCGAACAGCAATCCCGGATCGCAAATATGATCACCCCGGCCGCCATGGAGGAGCATGCGCGGCTGAAGTGGCGATCATTTTCATCCGGGAGGAATCGATGAAAATACTGAAGACAGTTTCCGGCCTTGCTGCCGCCGCTGCCGTTTCCCTTTTCGCGCTGGCCGCATCTGCTCAGACCTATCCCGAGCGCAACATCACCATGGTCGTGCCTTTCTCGGCTGGCGGCCCAACGGACACGGTCGCGCGTCTTGTGGCTGAATCCATGTCGAAGGATCTCGGCCAGCAGATCATCGTGGAAAATGTCGGCGGCGCCGGCGGGACGCTTGGCGCCGGCCGCGTCGCCTCCGCTGATCCCGATGGTTACACCATCCTTCTCCACCATATCGGCATGGCAACCAGCGCCACGCTCTATCGTAAGCTTGCTTACGATACGACCAACGCCTTCGAATATGTCGGTCTGGTCACCGAAGTGCCGATGACCATCCTGTCGCGCAAGAACCTCGAGACCACGGACCTCAAGGGGCTGATCGATTACGCCAAGGCGAACAAGGACAAGGTCACCGTTGCCAATGCCGGCATCGGCGCCGCTTCGCATCTGTGCGGCATGCTGTTCATGAGCGCCATCGAGACCCCACTGGTCACCGTTCCCTACAAGGGCACAGGTCCTGCCATGACCGATCTGCTCGGCGGCCAGGTCGATATCATGTGCGACCAGACCACCAACACCACCAAGCAGATCCAGGGCGGCACTGTCAAAGCTTACGCCGTAACGTCGCCGAAGCGGCTCGATGTGCTGAAGGACGTACCGACGGTCGCCGAAGCAGGCTTGCCCAAACTCGAAGTTGGCATCTGGCACGGTATCTACACGCCGAAGGGTACGCCGGCCGAAATCAACGAGAAGCTCTCCAAGTCGCTGCAGGTGGCGCTGAAGGACAAGAACGTCGCGGCCCGCTTTGCCGAGCTCGGCACCACGCCGTCGCCGGAAAGCGATGCGACACCGGCGGCGCTGAAGGCCAAGCTTGAGAGCGAAATAGCTCGCTGGAAGCCGGTTATCGAGTCCGCTGGCCAATATGCCGACTGATGAACGCGGATGGACCGGCGGCGTTTCGTCGCCGGTTGACTGCGATCGTTTCAACCGGTTGGCCGGTCTGGCGCCGGCCGCGATGAAGGGGCATCTTTCATGAAATCGTTATTTAATGACCCTGCCGAAGCCGTCTGCGGGGCAATTTTTATGGGGCTTGGGGTCTTTTTTGCCTTGCAGTCCTACGGTCTGGAAATTGGAACCGCCTTTCGCATGGGGCCGGGCTACTTTCCGCTCGTTCTCGCCATCATCCTGATCCTGCTTGGCGGCGTCATATTCCTTCGCGCAACACGGCCGGCTGGTGAGGGCATCGGCGCAATTGCCTGGCGTGGCATATTTTTCATTCTGCCCGCGCCGATCTTTTTCGGTTTCACTGTTCGGGGTCTTGGCTTTGTGCCGGCACTGTTTTTCAGCGCGCTCATTGCGGCCTTCGCCTCACACAAGATGAGCCCATTGATGGCGGTCGTTCTTTCCGCGGCCATCACGGTCTTTTCCGTCGCAGTTTTCAACTACGGTCTTGGCCTGCCTTTCCAGCGCTTCGGCCCCTGGCTCAACTTCTGAGGTGTAGCGATGGATTTGCTCGATAACCTTGCGCTCGGTTTCGTCACCGCCTCGTCGCTGGCAAACCTCTTTTTCTGCCTTATCGGCGTGCTGCTTGGCACCCTCATCGGCGTTTTGCCCGGCATCGGCGCAACGGCGACCATCGCCATGCTGCTGCCAATCACCTTTCAGCTCGAACCGGTCTCGTCCCTGATCATGCTCGCCGGCATTTATTACGGCGCGCAATATGGCGGCTCGACCACGGCGATCCTGATCAACATGCCCGGTGAATCGTCCTCAGCCGTCACCGCTATCGATGGTTACCAGATGGCACGCAAGGGCAAGGCCGGTGCTGCTCTCGCTATTGCCGCCATCGGCTCGTTCTTCGCCGGCACGGTGTCGACCTTCCTCGTCGCAATCTTCGCGCCGCCGCTCACGGCAATCGCGCTGGAATTCGGCGCAGCCGAATATTTCTCGCTGATGGTCGTTGGCCTCGTCTCGTCCATTGCGCTCGCCCATGGCTCCATCGTCAAGGCGTTGGCCATGGTCGTGCTCGGCCTGCTGCTCGGTCTGGTCGGCACGGATATTTACAGCGGTACCCCGCGCTTCACCCTCGGCATTCGCGAATATGCCGATGGCCTGAATTTCGTGGCCGTCGCTGTGGGTGTGTTCGGCATTGCCGAAATCCTGCGCAATCTTGAGAACGAGCGGACCCGCTCGGTGCTGATCGCCAAGGTCAGCGGCCTGATGCCGACCAAGGATGATTTCAAGCGCATGGTCGGCCCGGTTCTGCGCGGCACGGCGATCGGTTCGGCCCTCGGCATCCTGCCGGGTGGCGGGGCGATCCTTGCCGCCTTTGCCTCCTACACCGTGGAGAAACGTGTCTCCAAGAACCCGGAAGAATTCGGGCACGGCGCGGTTGCCGGTGTGGCCGGTCCGGAATCAGCCAACAATGCCGGCGCCCAGACGTCGTTCATTCCGCTGCTCACGCTCGGCATTCCGGCCAATCCGGTGATGGCGCTGATGATCGGCGCGATGATCATTCAGGGCATCGTTCCCGGTCCGAACGTGGCGACTGAACAGCCCGCGCTGTTCTGGGGCATCATCGCCTCCATGTGGATCGGCAACCTGATGCTGGTCATCCTCAACCTGCCTTTGATCGGGCTGTGGGTGAAGCTGCTGACGGTGCCCTACTATGTGCTCTTCCCGATCATCATGGCCTTCTGCGCCATCGGAGTCTACAGCGTCAATTCCAACGTCTTCGATCTCTATGCCGTCGCCTTCTTTGGCTTCATCGGCTACGTGCTGGTGAAACTGCGCTGCGAGCCTGCGCCGTTGCTACTGGGCTTCGTGCTGGGCCCGCTGCTGGAGGAGAACCTGCGGCGTGCCATGATCCTGTCACGTGGCGATCCGTCGACCTTCGTGACCCGGCCAATCAGCGCCACCCTGCTTTTCATCGCGCTCGCCGTGCTGATCATCGTCTTCCTGCCCAGCGTGAAGAAGAAACGCGAAGAGGTTTTCGTAGAAGAAGACTGAGCGATATCAAACTTCAGATGCCGGCGATGGTGACATCGCCGGTTTTTTTGTGCCGGGATCGACGCACGAATTCTCTTCACGAAGGTGACATATGGTTGACTCACACACTTTTAAGCCCAAGGAAGGGCGGGAAAGAGAGGTCACCATGACGTCGGAAACCGAAAATCGGATCATTGCGCTAGAGGAGACGGTCGCCCATCAGGTGAAGGTGATAGAGGAACTGTCGGACCAGCTGGCGGAACAGTGGAAGGTTGTGGAACAGACCCGCGCCAAGCTCGACCGCCTGACGGAGCGGTTCCTGAGCCTTGAGGAGCAATCGCTGGACGCGCCTGCCATCACAAGGCCGCCGCACTACTGACGGGAGCACACGATGAAGAACGACACCGCCGAGCTTGCCGCTGAGATCGTCGATTTCTGGAAGAAGGCTGGCCCCGACAAATGGTTTGATAAGGATGCCGCCTTCGACAGTGATTTTCACGACCGTTTCCGTAACGCTCATTTCGCTGCCGCAAGGCGGGAACTGGATAGCTGGCTGGAGGGTGCTGAAAGCAGCCTCGCCTTGATGCTGCTGCTGGATCAGTTTCCGCGCAACTGCTTTCGCGACACGGCGCACATGTATGCGACAGATCCTCTGGCGCGTCTTTTGGCCGATGAAGCCATCCGGCGCGGGCATGATCAGGCGGTGAGTGAGGATTTGCGGGTCTTCTTCTATCTGCCCTTTTCTCACGCAGAGGATATGGAGGCGCAGCACCGGGCGTGCCGTCTCAACCTGCCGCTTGGTGGGCTTTATCTGCATCACGCCGAACAACATCGCGAGATCGTCGAACGTTTCGGCCGCTTTCCGCATCGCAATGACATCTTGCTGCGGGAAACGACGCCGGAGGAACGGCAGTATCTTGATGAAGGCGGCTTTTCCGGCTAAGCCCGAAATGAAAACGCCGCCAGTCCCAGAGGATGGCGGCGTTTCTGACGTTGGAGAGCGGCGGCGGTCAGCCGTCGAAGAATTCCTTCATCCGGGCAAAGAAGCCCGTCGATTCCGGATTGTTCTCCTTGGAAGACAGCTGCTCGAATTCCTGCAACAGCTCGCGCTGACGCTTGCTGAGCTTCTGCGGCGTCTCGATCTGAATCTGGATGTAGAGATCACCAGTCTGCGCCGAACGCAGAACCGGCATGCCCTTGCCCTTCAGACGGAACTGCTTGCCCGGTTGGGTGCCTTCGGGAACCGTGACGCGGGATTTGCTGCCGTCGAGCGTCGTAACATCGAAGGTGCCGCCAAGTGCAGCCGTCGTCATCGAGATCGGCACGGTGCAATAAAGATCGGCACCGTCGCGCTGGAAGAACTCATGCGGACGCACGGACAGGAAGATATAAAGATCGCCCGCCGGCCCGCCACGCATGCCGGCTTCGCCTTCGCCCTGCAGGCGAATGCGGGTGCCGTCCTCGATGCCCGAGGGAATGTTGACCGAGAGCGAACGCTCTTCCGTCACGCGGCCCTGGCCATGGCACTTGCCGCACGGGTCGGAAATCGTCTGGCCGCGACCATGGCAAGTGGGGCAGGTACGCTCCACCGAGAAGAAGCCCTGCGCGGCGCGCACGCGGCCTGAACCCTGGCAGGTGGCGCATGTCTTCGGCTGCGTGCCGGGCTTAGCGCCCGAGCCGGAACAGACGTCGCAGGTGATCGAGGTCGGAACCCTGATCTGCGCCGTCTTGCCGGTGAAGGCTTCTTCCAGCGTGATTTCCATGTTGTAGCGAAGATCGGCGCCGCGCTCGCGTCCGCCTGAGGAACGGCGCGCACGGCCGCCACCCATCATCTCGCCGAAGATGTCTTCGAAAATATCCGAGAAGCCGCCATTGGCGAAACCGCCGCCGCCAAAGCCACCGCCGCCGCCCATGCCGCCATTTTCAAAGGCTGCATGGCCGAAACGGTCATAGGCCGCACGCTTCTGCGGGTCCTTCAACGTCTCGTATGCTTCGTTGATTTCTTTGAATTTCCGTTCGGAATCGGCATCATCAGGGTTTTTGTCCGGATGGTACTTCATCGCGAGTTTGCGGAAGGCGCTTTTCAGCTCTTTTTCGTCCGCAGTCTTGCTGACGCCGAGTGTTTCGTAAAAGTCTGCTTTCGCCATTCAGTTAACAAGCCCCGCAAATGGATTTCCGGCTGCACGCGGCAGCCGGATGTCTTGCATAAATTGTCAGGAGACAGAAAGTCACGCGGTTATGCGGACTTCTTGTCGTCCTTGATTTCTTCATAGTCGGCGTCGACAACGTCATCCTTGCCGCCTTCGGAAGCGTCGCCAGCCTCGGCCTGCTGCGCTTCATAGATGGCCTGACCGAGCTTCATGGAGACTTCCATGAGGGTCTGGGTCTTCGCCTGGATGTCGTCGGCGTCAGGCTCGGAGGCCTCAACCGCAGTTTTCAGGCTGGCAATGGCGTCCTCGATCGCCTTGCGGTCGGTTTCGGAAACCTTGTCACCATATTCCTTCACCGACTTCTCGGTGGAGTGGATGAGGCTTTCGGCCTGGTTCTTGGCTTCCACGCCCGCACGACGCTTCTTGTCGGCCTCGGCATTGGCTTCTGCGTCCTTGACCATCTTTTCGATGTCGGCGTCAGAAAGACCACCGGAGGCCTGGATGCGGATCTGCTGTTCCTTGCCGGTGCCCTTGTCCTTTGCCGAAACCTGCACGATACCGTTCGCGTCGATATCGAATGTGACTTCGATCTGCGGAACACCGCGCGGTGCCGGCGGCAGGCCAACGAGGTCGAACTGACCAAGCAGCTTGTTGTCCTGCGCCATTTCGCGCTCGCCCTGCGAGACACGGATCGTCACGGCCGACTGATTGTCCTCAGCGGTCGAGAAGGTCTGGCTCTTCTTCGTCGGGATCGTCGTGTTGCGATCGATCAGACGCGTGAAGACACCACCCAGCGTTTCGATGCCGAGCGACAGCGGGGTCACGTCGAGCAGCAGAACGTCCTTGACGTCGCCCTGCAGAACGCCAGCCTGGATGGCTGCGCCCATGGCAACAACTTCATCCGGGTTCACGCCCTTGTGCGGCTCCTTGCCGAACAGCTGCTTGACGACTTCCTGCACCTTGGGCATGCGGCTCATGCCACCGACCAGAACGACTTCGTCGATCTCGGAAGCGGAGACGCCGGCATCCTTGAGCGCTGCCTTGCAAGGCGCAACGGTGCGCTGCACGAGGTCGTCGACCAGGCTTTCGAATTTTGCACGGGTCAGCTTCAGCGTCAGGTGCTTCGGACCGGAAGCATCGGCCGTGATGAACGGCAGGTTGATTTCGGTCTGCTGCGAGGACGACAGTTCGATCTTCGCCTTTTCGGCAGCTTCCTTGAGGCGCTGCAGAGCGAGCTTGTCGTTCTTCAGGTCAATGCCCTGATCCTTTTTGAACTCGCCAGCCAGATATTCGACCAGACGCATGTCGAAGTCTTCACCGCCAAGGAAGGTATCGCCATTGGTGGACTTCACTTCGAAGACGCCGTCGCCGATTTCCAGAACGGAAATATCGAAGGTACCGCCGCCAAGGTCATAAACGGCGATCGTCTTGCCGTCCTTCTTGTCGAGGCCGTAAGCAAGCGCTGCCGCAGTGGGCTCGTTGATGATGCGCAGAACGTCAAGACCGGCGATGCGGCCGGCATCCTTGGTTGCCTGGCGCTGCGCGTCGTTGAAGTAAGCCGGAACGGTGATGACGGCCTTTTCGACCTTTTCGCCGAGATAGGCTTCAGCCGTTTCCTTCATCTTCTGAAGGATCATCGCGGAAATCTGCGATGGCGAATAATTCTTGTCCTGCGCCTTCACCCAGGCGTCGCCATTGTCGCCCTTGACGATCTCGAACGGAACAAGAGCCTTGTCCTTCTCGACGGTCGGGTCTTCATAACGGCGGCCGATCAGGCGCTTGACCGCAAACAGGGTGTTGGTCGGGTTGGTGACCGCCTGGCGCTTGGCCGGCTGACCGACAAGGCGTTCGCCATCGTCGGAAAATGCCACCATGGACGGCGTCGTGCGTGCGCCTTCCGCGTTCTCAATAACTTTCGTGTCCTTGCCATCCATCACTGCAACGCAGGAGTTGGTCGTGCCAAGGTCGATACCGATTACTTTTGCCATGCTCTTCTCTCCTTGAAGCGCGCTGTCTGAACCCCGTGAGGCATTCCTGTGACAGCACCTTGACTTGGATTTGCAGCCTTCGCTGCTGTTATGCGGCGTATATAAGGAGCGATTTTTGCCGCTGCAAGGCGCAAGAGAGGGGGAAGCGCAGCAAAAATCACGAGAAAGCCTGGAGTGGGCAGAAGCGGAGCCGTCACCGCGCACGGATACCCTTACACGGCGTCCTGTGACGTTAAAAGCCGTCGTTCAGCGCTGGCTTAAATCGAACGATCCACTGACATTAAGGGCGAAATGGCGGACAGGGTGGGATTCGAACCCACGGTACGCTTTCACGCACACACGCGTTCCAGGCGTGCGCCTTAAACCACTCGGCCACCTGTCCTTTTTCAAGTCTGCATGTCATGAAGAATGCAAATCACTGGAACGGCGCGATATATACCGATGAATTCGCAGGGATCAACACGAATCTGACAGTTTTTTGAAATGTCGGCAATTTCCTTGCATCCGGTACGATTGCAAACCCGTTTTGCGGCCTTTATCCATGCATTATTGTTTTTTATAATGTGCTGTCTGACTGGCAGGGCCTGAGCGAGGTACATCCGATGAAAGCTTTTATGCGGTTCTTGAGCTTTCTTTTCCTCGTTGTGGCGGTTTGTCTGGGCGTTTTCGATTCGATCCGCTCGGTTTCCACGTCCTCTGTCAGCATTACCGGCATCCTGTCAGCATGGAACTACCTTCTTCCTGCCTCGCGGACCATGGCAGAAGCGGCTATGGCTCACTATATTCACCCTGAAGCGTGGCGCTTCGTTGAAAATGCCCTGTCGGCGGTGCCTGCATCTGCCATTTGCCTGGCAATCTCTCTCCTCTGCTGGATGGCGGGGTACAGGAAACGCCGGGTTATGCGGCGTCTGTCAGTTTAACATCCTGTCTTTCAAATTGCGCCCGCGGATGTGAACCCTGAACAGCGGCGGAGCTCGCCGCATGGAGGACTGAATGTTCCTGTTCGATACGCTTTCAAAAAAGACAACGATGCCGACGCCGGAGACCGCTTTGCCCGGTCGCGAAGAAGCGCTCTTCGTGCCGGAGGCCCACTTCGTCAACGGCCGGCCTTTGAAAGGGCCATACCCCGAAGGTCTTGAAGTCATTTATCTGGGCATGGGCTGCTTCTGGGGTGCGGAGCGCCTCTTCTGGAAAACGCCGGGCGTGTGGGTCACGGCGGTGGGGTATGCCGGCGGTTTCACCCGCAACCCCACCTATCACGAGACGACGACCGGCCAGACTGGCCACGCCGAGGTGGTGAAGGTCGTCTATGATCCTGCCATCATATCGCTCTCGGGCCTCCTGAAGATTTTCTTTGAGGAGCACGATCCGACGCAGGGTATGCGCCAGGGCAACGATGTCGGCACGACCTATCGTTCCGCGATTTACGCGACGACGGAAGGGCAACTGCAGCAGGCGCAGAAAGCGCGGGATGCGTTTCAAGACGCTTTGAAAGATGCTGGCCATGGTGCTGCCATCACCACCGAGATCGGGCCGCTCGAAACATTTTATTACGCTGAGGACTATCACCAGCAATATCTTGCCAAGAATCCGGGCGGGTACTGCGGCCTCAGGGGAACCGGCGTAAGCTGCAATATCGACTAGTTTTTTTGCAGTTCTGCCCGGTGGAAAGACTAAAAAATCGTCAGATCAAAGTTTTTCCACCGGGTCAAAAAAACCGGATGAATTTTTCATTGAGCCATGCAAGGATATGAGGCAAGCACAGCCGGTATAACGGCTGGCGGTTCCGCAGACATTCCCGGAAAACGGGATTGCGGGAGGACCCTTACAATATCAATTGCAACAACAGGGCTGCACAATGAAAAAATCCCTTCTGACGCTTTTTGCGCTTGCCGCAATGTCGGCTTCCGCGCTTGCCGCGGATATCAAGCCTGCGCTGGTCTATGGCACGGGCGGCAAGTTCGACAAGTCGTTCAACGAGGCCGCTGCGGCCGGCGCTGAAAAGTTCAAGGCGGAAACGGGCATCGAGTTCCGCGACTTCGAGCCGACCAGCGACACGCAGGGCGAACAGGCCATCCGCAACTTCGCCAGCAAGGGTTTCAACCCCGTCGTCGCCGTGTCCTTTGCCTGGACCTCGGCCATGGAAAAGGTTGCCGCCGAATTCCCTGACACCAAATTTGTGATCGTCGATTCCGTCGTTGAACTGCCGAACGTTCGCTCGGTCGTCTACAAGGAGCACGAAGGGTCTTACCTCGTCGGTCTGCTGGCCGGCATGGCCTCCAAGACGGGCAAGGTTGGCTTCATCGGCGGTATGGATATTCCGCTGATCCGCAAATTCGCCTGTGGCTATGCGCAGGGCGCGAAGGCCGCCAACGACAAGATCGAAGTCTTCCAGAACATGACCGGCACCACGGGTGCGGCCTGGAATGATCCGGTGCGCGGTGGCGAACTCACCAAGAACCAGATCGACCAGGGCGCTGACGTGATCTACGCGGCAGCCGGTGCGACAGGTATCGGCGTGCTCCAGACTGCCGCCGACAACAAGAAGTATTCGATCGGCGTCGACTCCAACCAGAACCACCTGCATCCGGGTTCGGTGTTGACCTCGATGGTCAAGCGCGTCGATCTGGCTGTCTACAATGCCTACAAGGACGCCAAGGACGACAAGTTCACTCCTGGCATCGTCGCTCTCGGCGTCAAGGAAGATGGCGTCGCCTATGCGCTCGACGATAACAACAAGGCGCTTATCACGCCTGAAATGATCGCGGCGGTAGACAAGGCAAAGGCCGACATCATTGCCGGCACCGTCAAGGTCCATGACTATATGGCGGATAATTCCTGCCCGAAATGATATGATATCTGACTGGGGCGCATGGTGATTTTCACCTTGCGCCCTTTTCATATCCAGCCTTCGGAAAGGTTTCGGTTTGAGTATGGACCCAGCAATCGAGCTCGTGGGCATCGACAAGAAATTCGGTGCCGTTCACGCCAATAAAAATATCAATCTGACCGTTGCCAAGGGCACGATCCACGGCATCATCGGCGAAAACGGTGCCGGAAAATCGACGCTCATGTCGATCCTTTACGGGTTTTACCAGGCGGATGCCGGAGAAATCCGGGTGAATGGTTCGCCCGTTGCGATCCGGGACAGTCAGGCGGCCATCAATGCCGGCATCGGCATGGTGCATCAGCACTTCATGCTGGTCGAAAACTTCTCCGTGCTGGAAAATGTCATGCTCGGGGCCGAAGGCGGTGCGCTGCTGGCCAATGGCCGGGCCGGTGCACGCAAGGAGCTGAAGCGCCTGGAAGACGATTATGGGCTGGAAGTAGATCCAGACGCGATTATCGAGGAATTGCCTGTCGGCCTGCAGCAGCGCGTCGAAATTCTCAAAGCCATGTATCGTGGAGCGGAAATCCTGATCCTCGATGAGCCCACCGGCGTTCTGACGCCGGCAGAGGCCGATCATCTGTTCAAGATCCTCGGCGTTCTGCGCGATCAGGGCAAGACAGTCATTCTCATTACCCACAAGCTGCGCGAGATCATGGCGATCACGGACTCCGTCTCCGTCATGCGCCGCGGCGAAATGGTGGCGACCCGGAAAACCTCCGAAACCAGCGTCGAGGAGTTGGCCGAACTGATGGTTGGCCGCCGGGTACTGCTGCGGGTGGAAAAGGGCGAAACGACGCCTGGCGACATTCTTCTGTCGATCCGCAATCTCACCGTTAAGGATAGCCGCGGCGTCACCATGGTTGACGACGTTTCGCTTGATGTCCGGGCCGGTGAAATCGTCGGCATAGCCGGTGTCGCAGGCAACGGCCAGTCGGAGCTGCTGGAAGCCATCGCCGGCATCCGCAAACCCTATTCCGGCGAAATCTGGGTGGATGGTCAGAAGGTGGATCGCCCGGATCCCGCTATTTTACGCAGGCTTGGCCTCGCCCATATCCCGGAAGACCGCCACCATATGGGGCTGGTGCTGAAATTCGAGGAGTATGAAAATTCCATCCTCGGATATCATCACGATGAACGGTATGGCAAAGGGCCGTTCCTCAACCCCGAGGCCATCCGCAAGGATGCGGTCGAAAAGATCGAGAAATACGATATCCGCCCGCCGAACCCGCAGCTGAAGACCGCCAATTTTTCCGGCGGCAACCAGCAGAAGATCGTTGTCGCCCGCGAAATCGAGCGTGACCCCAAGATGCTGATCATCGGCCAGCCGACCCGCGGCGTGGACATTGGTGCCATCGAATTCATTCATCGCCGCATCATCGAAATGCGCGATGCTGGCAAGGCGATTTTGCTGGTTTCGGTCGAACTCGATGAAATCCGTTCCCTTTCGGACCGGATCATGGTCATGTTCGCAGGCCGTGTCGTTGGAGAGAAAACGGCGGAAGCCGAAGAACAGACGCTGGGCCTTATGATGGCCGGCATCGCCGCATGAGGCATGAATGAGCACCGCTTCCGTACCGCTGCCAAACTGGATTACCTACGGCCTCCTGCCGTTTCTCAATGTCGTTACCGCCTTTCTGATTTCCGGCCTCGTTGTCTGGTCCATCGGTGAAAACCCGCTGGCGGCGTTGCGCCTGCTGATCGAAGGGGCGCTCGGACGAGGTGACGCCATCGGCTTCACGCTGTTCTATACGACGAGTTTCATCTTCACTGGCCTTTCTGTCGCCGTCGCCTTCCATGCCGGGCTCTTCAACATCGGCTCCGAAGGTCAGGCCTATGTCGGTGGCCTTGGCGCGGCGCTGGTGGCGCTGGCGCTCGATCGTTATGTGCCATGGTATGTGACGATGCCCTTCGCCGTCATCGGCGCTGCTGTTTTTGGCGCCGCCTGGGCCTTTATTCCGGCATGGCTGCAGGCAAAACGCGGCAGTCACGTGGTCATCACCACCATCATGTTCAACTTCATTGCCGCGGCCCTGATGGTTTATCTGCTGGTGAACGTGCTGATCGTGCCCGGCAAGATGGCGCCGGAAACCCGCACCTTTCTGCCTGGTGGCCAATTGCCAAAACTCGACTGGTTGATGGCACTCTTTGGCCTCAAGCTCGGTCCGGCACCGTTCAACGTCTCCTTCCTGATTGCACTGGTGATGTGTTTCCTGGTCTGGGTCCTGATCTGGCGCACCAAGCTCGGTTATGAGATGCGTACGCTCGGCATCAGCCCCTCCGCCGCCATTTATGCCGGCATTCCCTATGCGCGCACCGTCATCATCGCCATGCTCATATCGGGCGGTCTGGCGGGCATGATGGCGCTGAACCCTGTCATGGGCGCGTCGGCCCGCCTGCAGGTGGAATTCGTCGCGGGTGCGGGCTTCGTCGGCATCGCCGTGTCGCTGATGGGCCGAAGTCATCCGCTCGGCATCATCTTCTCCGCCTTGCTGTTCGGTATTCTTTATCAGGGCGGCGCAGACCTTTCCTTCGAGATGCCCAACATTACCCGCGAGATGATCGTGGTCATCCAGGGCCTGGTGATCCTCTTCGCCGGCGCGCTGGAATACATGTACCGGCCCGCGATCGTCCGCATTTACCAGCGTCTGGCTAAGGGGTGAGCTGATATGGATTTCTTCGATATGCTGGTCAGCATTCTTGGCTCGACCGTCCGTCTCACCATCCCGTTGCTCTTCACCGCCCTTGCGGGGCTTTTTTCCGAGCGCGCCGGTGTGTTCGACATCGGACTTGAAGGCAAGATGCTGGCAGCGGCCTTTGCCTCGGCCTGCGTTGCCTATCTCACGGCGAACCCGTGGGCGGGCCTTATGGCCGGTATTGCGGTCTCCATCCTTTTTTCGCTGGTCCATGGCTTTGCCGTCATTACCAATCGCGGCAATCAGATCGTATCGGGCGTGGCACTGAACTTCATTGCCGCGGGCCTGACCGTGGTGCTGGGGCAGGCCTGGTTCGGCCAAGGCGGCCGCACGCCCCAGCTTCCGGGTGAGGGGCGTTTCGCTCCCATCATTCTGCCCGGCGCGGATGCGATGCGGGAGGTGCCCTACATCGGTCCGCTTTATGCGAACGTCATTTCCGGCAACAATATCCTCACCTATCTCGCCTTTCTGGCGGTGCCGCTGTCCTGGTGGGTGCTTTATCGCACCCGCTTCGGCCTACGCCTGCGCGCCGTTGGCGAAAATCCGGGCGCCGTCGATACCGCCGGTATTTCGGTGACGTGGATGCGTTACCGGGCTGTCATCGTCGCCGGTTTTCTCTGCGGCTTTTCCGGCGCCTATCTTGCCGTCGCGCAGTCTGCCGCCTTCATTGCAAACATGTCGGCCGGTAAGGGCTATATCGCGCTTGCCGCCCTGATCTTCGCAAAATGGAAGCCGGTGCCGGTCATGTTCGCCTGCCTGCTGTTCGGTTTTCTGGACGCTGTCGCGAACTTCATGCAGGGCAAGTCCGTGCCTGGCATCGGCGAGGTTCCGGTGCAGATCTTCCAAGCCATGCCCTATATCCTGACCTGCATTCTGCTTGCCGGTTTCATCGGCGTCGCCAAGCCACCGAAGGCCGGCGGCGTTGCCTATGCCAAGGAGCGTTAAGCCCATGTCTTCCGATCCGAAATCTCACGCCCTGTTTGAGGCGGCGGTGGAGGCCATGGCCTTTGCCCATGCTCCCTATTCGAAATTCCCGGTTGGTGCTGCTATCCGCGCGGAAGACGGCAAGATCTACAAGGGCGCCAATATCGAGAACCTCTCTTTTCCGCAGGGTTGGTGCGCCGAACCTTCGGCGATCAGCGCCATGATCATGGGCGGCGCAAAGAAAATCAGCGAGATCGCCGTCATTGCGGAAAAGCTGGCTCTCTGCCCGCCTTGCGGTGGCTGCCGGCAGAAGATTGCCGAATTTGCCACGCCGGATACGAAAATCTTTCTCTGCGATGAGACAGGCGTTCAGAAAGTGATGACGATGGAAGAGCTGTTGCCCTTCAGCTTCAACACAGAGCTGCCCTGATGACGGAAGCCCTGATCGATATCCTGGTGGAGCGCCTGAGCGGCCTGATGCCGCGCGTCGCCATCGTTCTCGGCTCTGGCCTCGGCTCTCTGGTGGATGAGGTTAGCGATCCGATCCGGGTTCCCTATGCCGATCTTCCGGGCTTCCCGGCCAGTGGTGTTTCCGGCCACGCGGGCGAGCTTGTTGCCGGATATATGGGTGGCGAGCCTGTCATGATGCTGTCGGGCCGGGTGCATTATTACGAGAAGGGCGATCCGGCGGCCATGCGCGCGGTCATCGAGGCGCTTGCCGGCCTCGGCGTACAGTCGCTTATCCTCACAAACTCGGCTGGCTCGGTCAGGCAGGACATGCCGCCCGGCTCGGTCATGCAGATCACCGATCACATCAATTATTCCGGCTTGAACCCGCTGATCGGCGAGGAAAGTGACCGCCGTTTCGTCGGCATGACCACCGCTTACGATCCTGAGTTGATGCTTGCCATGCGCAACGCCGCCATCCGCGCGACGGTGCCTTTGTTTGGCGGTGTCTATATGTGGTTCTCCGGTCCCAGCTTCGAAACGCCGGCGGAAATTCGCATGGCGCGGGTTCTGGGGGCCGATGCGGTCGGCATGTCCACGGTACCGGAAGTCATTCTTGCCCGCTTTTTCGGGATGCGTGTTGCCGCTGCATCGGTTATTACGAACTACGGTGCCGGCATGACTGGTGCGGAACTGAGCCATGAAGAGACCAAGGATATGGCTCCCGTGGGTGGCAAAAGGCTTGCCGCCATCTTGAAGGAAATGATCGCAGGAGGAGCGTGACCATGGAACTCCAGCGTCCGCGCGAAGCGGCTGCCCTCACTTTGTCCTTGCTGGACCTCACCAACCTCAAGGAAGACTGCACGCCACAGCAGATCGCCGCGCTCTGCCAGCGGGCGCATACGGAGTTTGGCAATACGGCCGCAATCTGCATCTGGCCGCGCTTCGTGGCGCAGGCGCGCGCCGCGTTCGGAAAAGACCATGCGATCCGCATTGCAACGGTCGTCAATTTTCCGTCGGGCGATCTCGACGTGGCAACCGTTGTTGCGGAAACCGAAGCGGCGATCCGTGATGGCGCCGACGAAATCGACCTCGTCATTCCCTATCGCAAATTCATAGCCGGCGATGAAACCGCCGTTTCGCAGATGGTCGCTGCCGTGCGCAAGGTCTGCGTTGCTCCCGTTCTTCTCAAGGTCATCCTCGAAACCGGCGAGTTGAAGGACAAGGCGCTGATCCGCCGTGCATCGGAACTCGCCATTGCCGAAGGGGCCGATTTCATCAAAACTTCGACCGGAAAGGTTGCCGTGAATGCCACGCTGGAGGCGGCTGACATCATGTTGCAGGCGATCCGTGACAGCCGCCAAAAGGTGGGTTTCAAACCCGCCGGGGGCATAGGCACCGTGGAGGATGCGACACTATATCTGCGGCTGGCCGAAACCATCATGGCGCCGAACTGGGCCATGCCTTCCACCTTCCGTTTTGGAGCCTCCGGCATTCTTGATGATGTCTTGAATGTGCTGGCCGGTGGTGAACCGGCCAAGGCCGCCAGCGGGTATTGAGCTTGATCCCGCAGGAAATCATCCGCCGTAAACGCGATGGACTGCCGCTGGAACCGCAGGAGATCGCCGCTTTCATCGAAGCGCTGTCGAAAAACGGCATCTCTGAAGGGCAGGCGGCTGCTTTTGCCATGGCGGTGTTCTTTCGCGGCATGAGCCGGGATGAGATGGTGGCGCTGACGCTCGCGATGCGCGACAGCGGTGATGTCCTGTCTTGGACCGATCTCGCCAAGCCTGTCGCGGATAAGCATTCGACTGGCGGCGTCGGCGACAATGTGTCTCTGATGCTTGCCCCCATCGTTGCCGCCTGTGGTCTCGCTGTCCCGATGATATCAGGCCGGGGGCTCGGTCATACCGGGGGCACGCTCGACAAGCTTGAAGCGATTCCCGGTTATAATGTCATGCCGGACGAGACGTTGCTTCGCCGGACGGTGCGGTCCGTCGGCTGCGCCATTATCGGCCAGACGGGCGATCTTGCGCCCGCCGACAGACGTCTTTATGCCATCAGGGACGTAACTGCGACGGTGGATTCCATTCCCCTGATTACTGCTTCCATCCTCTCGAAAAAACTGGCCGCGGGACTGCAGACACTCGTTCTCGACGTGAAGGTCGGCAACGGTGCATTCATGCAAAGTCTCGATGAGGCGCGCAGCCTGGCCCATGCGCTGGTCGAAGTGGCAAACGGCGCAGGCCTGCCGACCACGGCGCTGATCACCGACATGAACGAACCGCTAGGCGATGCCGCAGGCAACGCCGTGGAAATCGTCAACTGTCTCGACTTCCTTGCCGGCAGAAAAGCTGGCACACGTCTCGAAAAGGTCGTGCTTTGCTTTGCAGCAGAGATGCTGGTGCAGACGCAAAAAGCGTCAACACTTGAGGAAGGACACGCCCTGGCGTCGTCCGCTTTGACGTCGGGCAAGGCGCTTGAAACCTTCGCGCGGATGGTTTCTGCTCTCGGTGGTCCGTCAGACTTTGTCGAACATCCGTCCCGCTACCTGCAGTCCGCACCGTTCATTTTTCCGGTGCTGGCGGAGCGGAACGGCACGCTTGCCGCCTGCGCCACCCGCGACCTTGGGATGGTTGTCGTTGAACTCGGCGGCGGCAGAAGAACGCCGGCGGACAGGATCAATCCTGCCGTGGGTATTGCGGATATGATGCCGCTCGGCACGCCCGTCGAAAAGGGCCAGCCGATTGCCACGATTCATGCGTCTTCAAGGGAAGATGCGGAGCGTGCCGCCAAAAAAATAATGTCCTGTTATGTCATCGCTGACAGCGCGCCGGACGTTCGCGATCCCGTCATAGAGCGGATCACCTGACCAGCCGCAATTCGCCGCCCGACACTTTGAACGACGACAATTGCTTCAGGAAGCTCATACCCACAAGCATGTTGCCCAGCGCATTGTCCTTCAGAACCATGGCGTCGACACCCTGAACACGGATAGCGCCGATTTCGACCCGGTCCAGTTTCACATAGGCGGCCATTGTCCGCCCGTTGGCGGTTGAGATCGCATATTTGAAATCGAGGCTATTGGCGCCGTAACCGAGGCGTCTGGCGATCGTTTCGTTGATTGCGACCATGGAAGCACCCGTATCCACCAACCCATCCACGGACTTTCCGTTGATGCGAAAAGTCGCGTTGAAGTGACCGCGGTCATCCGCTTTCAGGCTCACGGTGCCCAGCGAGACCGGTTGGGGGCGGGAGACTTCAGGCGATGCCGGGGGGTGATCCATAGATGTTTCCGGACGCGGCTGAATTTTTTCCATCAGTGCCGGAATTTGGGTCGCGCCGGCTGAAAGAGCGACAAACAATAAAATGGCGCGGGGCAGCAAATTCATGCTCCTGAGGAAATGGGGTTGTCCCCACCAGCATAGGCGCAAAACATGCTGAAATCGTAAAACAATAAGCCACCCGCGAGGCCGCGCGCCGCGAATGGCTGAAATAGTTAAGCGATGATGAACGGCCGTTATTTGGTACCGTACATGCGATCGCCGGCATCGCCGAGACCGGGCACGATATAGCCCTTTTCGTTGAGGTGACGATCGATCGCCGCGGTGAAGATCGGCACGTCGGGATGGGCTTCGCGGAAATTCTTGATGCCTTCCGGAGCTGCCAGCAGACATAGGAAGCGGATGTTCTTCGCACCGCGCTCCTTCAGCTTCTCAACGGCAGCGATGGAGGAGTTGCCGGTTGCCAGCATGGGATCGACGACGATGACCAGACGGGCATCGAGGCTTTCGGGCGCTTTGAAGTAATATTCGACGGCTTCCAGTGTGTCATGATCGCGATAAACGCCGACATGGGCGACGCGCGCCGAAGGCACAAGTTCCAGCATGCCTTCCAGAAGGCCATTGCCGGCACGAAGGATGGAGGCAAAAACAAGTTTTTTTCCCTCGAGAACGGGTGCCTCGATGGTTTCAAGCGGCGTGTCGATGGTCTCCATCGTCATTTCAAGATCACGCGTCACTTCATAGCAGAGCAGCGTCGAGATTTCGCGCAGCAGGCGGCGGAAGCCGGCCGTGGAGGTTTCCTTCTTGCGCATGATTGTGAGTTTGTGCCGCACCAGCGGATGTTCGATGACTGTGACGCCGTCCATGAAACTGGCCTTTCTTTATCTCATGCCCTGTAATTCACCGAAAGCGTGCTTTTCGCAAGCCTTCTTCGTGTTTTTACCCCGTCAACAACAACTCACGCCTGCTCGAGTCTGGCGAGCAGCGTTGCACGGGTGGCGTCGTCCACGAAGGCGCTCTCCAGTGCGGTGCGCGTCATGGCGTTGATCTCGGCCTCGGTGAAACCAAACGCGTCCGCCGCCAGCGCATATTCCCGCGCCAGTGAGGTAAAGAAGAATGGCGGGTCGTCGGAACTGACGCAGACGCGCACGCCAGCATCGCTAAGAGCTCTGAGCGGATGGCTGGCAAAATCGGGATAGACCTTGAGAGCAATATTGGAGCCGGGACAAACTTCAAGAACAGTCCCGGTTTCGGCAAGCCGGGCGACGAGGCCCGCATCTTCGATGGCGCGCACGCCATGCCCGATACGCGCCGGCCTGACGAGATCGAGCGCATCGGCAACGCTTTCCGGACCACAGACTTCGCCCGCGTGAATGGTCAGCCCAAGACCGGCGTCTCGCGCGATGTCAAAGGCACGGGCGTAATCCGCGACCCGTCCCATGCGCTCCTCACCCGCCATGTTAAAGCCTGATATAAGCGGATGCCGCACTCGCGCCGCATAGTCGGCAGCCGCGATGACCCGCTCTGGACCGAAATGCCGCTCGCCGGTGACGATGATGCGCGTCTCGATGCCGGTTTTCTCCTTTGCGATGCGGATCCCTTCTGCAACACCTGCCAGATAGGCATCTGCCCCCAGCCCGATGCGGTCACCGTGATCGGGCGAAATGATCAGCTCGCTATAGATGGTATTGGCCGCTGCAAGTTCGGCGAGATAGGTCTCGGTGAGAAGGGCATAATCTTCGTCGGTCTTGAACACCTGCGCCACTGCATCATAACAGCGGATGAACTCGGCGAAATCCGACCAGACATAGTTGCCATCACGCAGAAAACTGCTGGTGTCGATGCCATATTTGTCCGCCTGTTTCGCAACGAGTGAAGGCGGAGCAGCGCCTTCGAGATGGCAGTGAATTTCGGCTTTCAGCAAATGCGATGTCAAATAAAGCTCCTGCCATGGGGACCGGCATCAATGCCGAGATGATGGGCGATGCTTTCACCGATATCGGCGTAGCTCGTGCGGATGCCGACATCGCGGGAACGGATGCCCGGGCCGAATGCCATGATTGGCACCCTTTCGCGTGTATGGTCCGTGCCTCGCCAGGTGGGATCGCAACCATGGTCGGCGGTGAGAAGCGCTATATCGCCAGGCGCCATCTTACGGTGGATTTCGGGAATCCGCGCATCGAAGGCCTCAAGGGCGGCGGCATAACCGGCAACGTCCCGGCGATGGCCATAAAGCATGTCGAAATCGACGAAATTGGTAAAGACGAGATCGCCGTTTTCCGCCTCGTCGATAGCCTGCAACGTCGCATCCATCAAGGCGGCGTTGCCATTTGCCTTGATGACGCGCGAGACGCCCTGATGGGCATAGATGTCACCGATCTTGCCGATCGCATGCACCTTTCGCCCCGCTTCCACCAGCCGGTCGAGCAGGGTGGGCTCGGGCGGCAGAACGGAAAAATCGCGGCGATTGCCGGTGCGCTCAAAGGTCGCGACCGTTTCGCCGATGAAGGGCCTCGCGATGACGCGGCCTATGTTCAGTGGATCGAGCAGCTTGCGCACGGTCTCGCACATCGCGATGAGCCGCGGAAGGCCGAAATGCGTTTCATGCGCTGCGATCTGGAACACGGAATCCGAAGAGGTGTAACAGATGGGCTTGCCGCTCCGGATATGTTCTTCGCCGAACCTGGCGATGATCTCGGTGCCGGAAGCATGGCAATTGCCGAGGATGCCAGGGATATCGGCCGCGTTGCAGATGGCGTCAACCAACTCCGGCGAAAAGGCGTCGCCTTCGCTCGGGAAATATCCCCAGTCGAAGGTTACAGGCGTGCCGGCGATCTCCCAGTGGCCTGAAGGGGTGTCTTTGCCCTTGGAGATTTCGCTGGCAGAGCCGTGCAGACCGAAAATCCGCTCGGGCGGCTCCATGCTGGCGGGAATGTCGCCGCTTGCCTGTCGTGCGATCTCGATGAGGCCGAGCGAACACATGTTCGGCAGCTTCAGCGGCCCGGAGCGAAGGCCTGTCCTGTCTGCAGCCCCTGCTGCGCAGAACTCTGCGATATGGCCGAGCGTATTGGCGCCAAGGTCGCCATAGCGTTCCGCATCAGGCGCGCCGCCTACCCCGAAGGAATCCAGAACGAGAAGAAATGCTCTTGCCATAACTCTCCGCAACGAAAATATGCCGACGGGTAACGTCAGGTCTATCCGTGGTTATAGATCAGCAATTCGTGAAGAAGGAAGCGCTTTTATGAACCATCCGGTAAAACCGGGTGCTCAGTCCTCATCGCGCTTGGATTTCGGCGCGTTGAGATTGCGCAGGACATACCATCCGGCCGCGATAACCATAGCCGCCAGGATATACCATGTGATGGCGTAGGAGAGATGGTTGTTCGGGAATGTGAGCAGGGTCTTGCCGCCGACCGGCAGGCCACCTGGATTGGGTGCGGCGTCTGCGTCGACATAAAAGGGTGCGACATCGGACAGGCCGGAGGCCTCAGAGATTTGCGGAATATTCCGGGAATACCAGCGGCCATTCGTCGGATCGTTGGTGCGCAGGAAAAGCCCGCCTGTTTCCGGGCCGCGCATCAGGCCAACGACCTCGACGCGTCCGGCCGGTTGACCTTCCGCGCGGGAGGCCGGGTCACGCTTATCGGAGGGCACGAAACCGCGATTGATGATGATGCTGGACCCGTCGTCGCGCTTCAGTGGTGTCATCACCCAATAGCCCGGTCCCAGATCGGTGACGGTGTAGACCTGAACCTCTTTGTCGTTAAGAAAGACACCTGTCAATTTGACGCGGCGATATTCATAATCGGCGGGATCGGTGAGAGCGGGCCATTCGCCGGTTGCCGGTGCATCGACGGGCTGCGCATGGACCCGCGCTTCGACGCGCTCGATGAGGTCGAGCTTCCAGTACAGGCGCTGGACCTGCCATGTTCCGAGAGCAACAAGGCAGGACGTCAGGACAACGGTCAGGAACAGCACGACGATGGCCGCGGGGCGGACGCGGCGGTTTTCGGATGTGATTTCACTCATCTCAAGTCCTTGCGAGGCGGTTTTTGCCGACGGTTTGTCCGCATCGGGCCATTGGCGCCGCACCAGCCTCGTCCAGCAAATAACCCCATAAATCGCGCCACGATTCATGGGGTTATATGTTGGCGCGGAGGGTGGCCCGCCGGAGAAGCCCGGCGGGCGAAACATCAAATCTGCTCAGGGCAGGTTCTTCACATCTTCGATATGCAGCGGCATCATGTTTTTGTTCATGTTGTACATGACCCAGAGCGAGCCGGAGAGCGTGATCAGGAGGACCACGACGGTGAAGATCAGCGCCATGAAGGTCCAGCCGCCTTCGGATTTGGTGTCCATGTGCAGGAAGTAGATCATGTGCACGAAGATCTGGATGACGCCAAGACCCATAATTGCGATGACAAGCACGGTCTTGTTTTGAACGACGTCACCCATGACCAGCCAGAACGGGATCGCCGTCAGGATGACCGACAGGACGAAGCCGATCATGTAGCTTTTGAACGTACCGTGGCTGGCGCCATCATGGTGGTGATGGTCGTCGCCATGCGCGTGGTGATGTGCGTGTGCTTCGGAACTCATCAAAGAACTCCCATGAGGTAAACGAAGGAGAAGACGCCGATCCAGATGACGTCGAGGAAGTGCCAGAACATCGAAAGGCACATCAGGCGGCGCTTGTTGGCGGCGATCAGGCCGTGCTTGCCGACCTGAACCATCAGCGTCACGAGCCAGATGATGCCGAAGGTCACGTGCAGGCCGTGCGTGCCGACCAGCGCGAAGAAGGACGACAGGAACGCCGAGCGATGCGGGCCGGCACCTTCCTCGATCAGGTGGTGGAACTCGTAGAGTTCGACGGCAAGGAAGGCGAGACCGAAGAGACCGGTGATGCCGAGCCAGACTAGCGTCGTCTTCACCTTCTGCTTTTCCATTTCCAGCATGGCGAAGCCATAGGTGATGGAGGAGAAAAGCAGGAAGCCGGTGTTGATGGCGACGAGCTTGAGATCGAAGAGATCCGCGCCCGAAGGACCGGCCGCATAGCTGCGGCCGAGAACGGCATAGGTGGCGAAGAGCACGGCAAAGATCAGGCAGTCGCTCATCAGATAGAGCCAGAAGCCGATAGACGTACCGTTTTCCGGATGGTGGTCTTCCTTCAGGTAGAAGACCGGTGGTTCAGCGCCGTCGACGCTGTGTGCAGGTGTATGAGCCATGTTTCGTTACGCCTGTTTCGCGAGCAGCTTCGTACGTTCCGCCTCGACGGTCGAAACGTCAGCGGCGGGAATGTAGTATTCGCGATTGTAGTTGAAGGTATGGGCGATCGAGACTGCGATGATGCCGATGAAGGACAGCGCTGCAAGCCACCAGATATGCCACACCAAGGCGAAGCCGAGCACCACGCTGATGCCGCTGATGATCACGCCAGCACCGGTATTCTTCGGCATATGGATCGGGATGAAACCTTCCAGCGGCCGGCTGTAACCGCGCTTCTTCATGTCCGTCCAGGCATCCACATCGTGAATGACGGGCGTGAAGGCGAAGTTGTACTGCGGCGGCGGCGAAGACGTCGACCATTCCAGCGTGCGGCCATTATAGGGGTCGCCGGTCACGTCACGCAGCTGCTCGCGCTTCAGGAAGCTGACGATGAGCTGGATGATGAAGGAGGCAATGCCGAGCGCTATCAGGAACGCGCCGAAGGCAGCGATCACGAACCAGATCTGCAGCGAGTTGTCTTCAAACTGGCTGAGGCGGCGGGTGATACCCATCAGGCCGAGGATGTAGAGCGGCATGAAGGCGAAGTAGAAGCCGACGAACCAGAACCAGAAGGACAGCTTGCCCCAGAACGGATCGAGACGGTAACCGAAAGCCTTCGGGAACCAGTAGACGATACCTGCCAGAACGCCGAAGACCACGCCGCCGATGATCGTGTTGTGGAAGTGGGCGATCAGGAACAGCGAGTTGTGCAGCACGAAGTCAGCAGGGGGAACGGCGAGAAGAACGCCGGTCATGCCGCCGATGACGAAGGTGATCATGAAGCCGATCGTCCAAAGCATCGGCACGTCGAACTTGATGCGGCCCTTATACATGGTGAAGAGCCAGTTGAAGATCTTCGCACCCGTCGGGATCGAGATGATCATCGTCGTGATGCCGAAGAAGGCATTGACGTTGGCGCCCGAACCCATGGTGAAGAAGTGGTGCAGCCACACGAGGTAGGACAGGATGGTGATGACGGCGGTGGCGTAAACCATCGAGGCATAACCGAAGAGACGCTTGCCCGAGAAGGTGGCGACGATTTCGGAGAAGATACCGAAAGCCGGCAGCACCAGAATATAAACTTCGGGATGGCCCCAGATCCAGATGAGGTTGACATACATCATCGGATTGCCGCCGAGGTCGTTGGTGAAGAAATTCGTGCCAGCGTAGCGGTCAAGGGTCAGAAGCGCGAGCGTTGCGGTCAGGATCGGGAAGGAGGCCACGATCAGGATGTTCGAACACAGCGACGTCCAGACAAAGATCGGCATGCGCATCATGGTCATGCCCGGCGCACGCATCTTGATGATGGTCACGATCAGGTTGATGCCCGATAGTGTCGTTCCGACACCGGCGATCTGCAGGCCCCAGATATAATAATCGACCCCGACCCCCGGGCTTCCGTCGATGCCCGACAGCGGCGGGTAGGCGAGCCAGCCTGTCTGCGCATATTCACCGATGAACAGCGAGATCATGGTGATGACGGCGCCGGCCGTGGTCATCCAGAAGGAGAAGTTGTTGAGGAAGGGGAACGACACGTCGCGGGCGCCGATCTGAAGCGGCACGACGAAGTTCATCAGACCTGTGATCATGGGCATGGCCATGAAGAAGATCATGATGACGCCATGGGCCGTGAAAATCTGGTCGTAGTGATGCGGCGGAAGGTAACCTTCCGATCCGCCGGAGGCGATCGCCTGCTGAACGCGCATCATGATGGCGTCGGCAAAGCCGCGCAGAAGCATGACGAGCGCCAGAATGATGTACATGATACCGATCTTTTTGTGATCGATACTCGTAAACCACTCATTCCACAGATAGCCCCACATGCGGAAATAGGTGATGGCGCCGATAACGGCGATGCCGCCCAGAGCCACGGCCGCGAAGGTGGCGACAAGAATGGGCTCGTGAAGCGGGATTGACTCCCAGGTTAGCCGTCCGAACAGGAACGACGTTTGATCGGAGTTGACGACCATTTTAGCCTCTTGCGATTCAAAAACGTATGATCGGCGCGGACTGGCCGCGCCGCAGAATGCCGGGACGGATCGTCAGCCAGCGACTTGTTTCGTTTCCGGCAGCGCCGCGGGTTCGAAAGTCTGACCTTCGATCACAGCCGGGGTAGATTGCGGGCCATTGGCGACGCCGTAAGGTGCAAGCGGTGTGCAGACCACGGAGTTGAGAGCCTTGGCCATGTCGATGCCTTCCTTGCCGCCGCCGCCATTGGCGTCGATATGCATCATGTCGCGCATGCAGAGCTTGTTCGGCTCGACGCAGCGGTTGAGGATGGCGTTGTAGAGTTCCGGATCGACAGAAGCGAAATACTGCACCGGCTCACGCTCGGAAGGCTTGGCGAATTCGAGATATTCCTGACGGCCGAAGCCCTTGCCGCCTTCCTTTGCCTTGGCCACCCACTGGTCGAAGCCCTGCTGGCTGAGACCATGGAACTTGAAGCGCATATGCGAGAAGCCGGGACCGGAGAAGTTTGCCGAGAAGCCGTCATAGACGCCTTCCTTGTTGATCACCGCGTGCAGCTTGGTCTGCATGCCGCCCATCGCGTAGATCTGGCCGGCCAGTGCGGGCACGAAGAACGAATTCATCGCGGTCGTTCCGGTGATCTTGAAGTTTATCGGGACATCGACGGGCGCGGCAAATTCATTGAC
The DNA here is from genome assembly GCF_052686535.1 of Agrobacterium sp. DKPNP3. Classification (NCBI taxonomy): domain Bacteria; kingdom Pseudomonadati; phylum Pseudomonadota; class Alphaproteobacteria; order Hyphomicrobiales; family Rhizobiaceae; genus Agrobacterium; species Agrobacterium sp. DKPNP3. The sequence continues at coordinate 55,208 of NZ_JBQYSN010000021.1, forward strand.
GCTGCCAATGCCGAGTTCCGGATAGAAGAACAGCCACTTCCAGTCCATCGCCACGACCTCGACCGTCAGCGGTTTGACATCGGCCGTCACCTGACGGTTCTCATCGATCCGCTCCAGCGGGCGATAGGGGTCGAGGCGGTGGGTGGAAATCCAGGTTACCGTGCCGAGCATCAGGATGATGGCGACCGGCGCAGACCAGATCACCATTTCAAGCCGCGTGGAATGATGCCACTCGGGGTCGTAATCTTCCGCTTTCGCCGATTCACGGTACTTCCATGCGAAGAACAGCGTGAGGACGATGACCGGAACGATGATCAGCAGCATCAAGACAGTGGACGTGATGATAAGATCGCGCTGCTGGATGGCGACGTCGCCCGATGGATTCATGACAACGAGGTTGCAGCCGCTGAGCAGCAACAGAGCCGGGATCGCCAGAAGGGCGGATGGGAGTTTTTTGATCATGCGCACGTTCTTTGAACTCGTACAGTTTGGATTAGGCTGCGGAATAATTGCCAAACATCATTTCTGGAATGAGGTATATTGTCGCGGTGCAGCGAAAGCGTTGCGATGCACCATAAGCGGCAGTTCTGCTCAAAGGCGGAGTGGCTGCATTATCGCACGCTGGGCCTGACCGGCAACCCTTTATTTTCAAACTTCAATTGACGTTACGTAGGGTGCGTGTGACAATCCGCCGCATAGTAACGCAACGGAAGAGGAGCCGGCGCGTTACAGGGAATGGTTCGTCCATGACGCAGGAGGGATATTATGAGTTATACCAATGCTGCTCCATCCTTTGGGCAGGCACCGGAAGCAAACGGGGCTGGCCCCGTCAGGGTCGATCCGGATCGCATCACGATTGCCGTCATTCTCGCGAGAATGACCGAATTTTTCGATTTTTTCATCTATGCCATCGCCTCTGCGCTCGTCTTCCCACACGTGTTCTTCTCCTATGCAGATCCACTGACGGCCACCCTTTATTCCTTCGCTGTTTTCTCCCTTGCCTTCATCGCACGGCCGATCGGCTCGCTCATCTTCCTCCAGATCGACCGTAAATTCGGCCGCGCCGTGAAGCTGATGGCGGCTCTGTTCACGCTCTGTGGCTCCACCATGGCGATCAGTTTCCTGCCTTCCTATGCGGAAGTCGGCATGCTCGCACCGATCCTGCTCGCCGTCTTCCGTATCGGCCAGGGTCTTGGACTGGGTGGTGCATGGGATGGTCTCGTCTCGCTGCTTGCGATGAATGCACCACCGAAACAGCGCGGCTGGTACGCCATGATGCCGCAGATCGGCGCCGCCATGGGCTTCGGCCTCGCCAGCGCCTTCTTCATTGTCTTCGTGACGCAGCTTTCCAATGCGGAATTTCTCGCCTGGGGTTGGCGTTTCCCCTTCTTCGTGGCGCTGGCGCTGAATGTGCTTGCGCTCTTTGCCCGCCTGCGGATGATCGTGACGCCGGAATTCCAGTCCATGCTGGAGCAGCATGAGTTGGAACCACGGCCCATGTTCAAGATGTTGCGGTCGCAGTTTCCAGTCGTGGTCACGGGTGCTTTCGTGCCTCTGGCCAGCTTTGCGCTCTTCCACCTCGTCACGGTTTTTCCGCTCAGCTGGGTGTCGCTCAATACCAGCCAGCGTGTGTCCGACTTCCTCTTCGTGCAGTTCGTCAGCGCCATCATCGCTGGTGGCATGATCGTGATCTCGGGCGTTCTCGCGGATCGCATCGGCCGACGGAAGCTTCTGGCCATCGCAGCGGTGCTGATTGGCCTTTTCAGCCTCGTGGCGCCTATTCTCCTGGGGTCTGGTGATATCGGCCGTTATCTCTTCGTGTTGATCGGCTTCTCCTTGCTCGGCCTGTCCTTTGGTCAGGCGGGCGGAGCGCTCGCCTCGCGCTTCAGCCGTGAGTACCGCTACACCGGCGCCTCGCTGACGTCGGATGTGTCCTGGCTCATCGGCGCCGGTTTCGCACCGCTCGTCGCGCTCGGATTTTCGTCCAAGTTCGGCCTTTTCGCCGTCGGTATTTACCTGATGTCGGGCGCACTTTGCACGCTTATCGCCCTATGGTTCAGCCGCACGCTGGATATGCCGTCGGAGTAAATGGGGCTTTGACATCACCCGCAGCCATGACGCCGCGGAATCCTACCGGATTTCGCGGCGCTCCTGTCACACCTATCCGGATGAGTTTCGAGTTTTCATCCACGGGCGGCCGGAACCGCCATACTCACATCTCGGCTTAGCAATTGGTGCAGGCCGTTTCGGCGTCGCGCTGCTTGAAGAAGTAGTCCCGACTTATCGTGATCGATTTTGTGCCTGATGAGGCGATATCGGGCATGAACATCATCAAGTCATGTGGAATGGAAAGTTCGACATGGATAAGGAAACTGTCCGCGAGTTGCAATCGGGTCGGAACGGCCACTGGCGAGCCGACCGCATAGGGTCTCTGATTTTTCTCATCCCATGACCACACGATTTTGGCCTGCTTCTGCGCATCGATCTTGATGCCGCTGACCTTCAGTTGCAGGCCTTTGATGCTGTAGGGTGCAAATATGGCTGCGGCGACATCCTGCATGCCGGCCAGATAGGTTTTGTCGACCGAACCTGTTTTCGATATCAGGTCATTGATGCTCGCTGCTGCAGTGCTCGCCCGTTTGTAGGTGTTGTAGCCGATCGTCAATTCAAAGGACGTCAAGTAAAGTGCGAGCAATATCGGAAAGATAATCGCGAACTCGATTGCACCCACGCCCCGTTTGTCGCGGGCAAAGCGCAACGCGAGAGCGACAAGACGTTGTTTGCCGTTTGCTGCCGCGGATAGTAGCCCCGCCATCATGAGCCCCCGCTCGTCGTGTATTTCTCGTTCATGAACGCGCTCGTTGCAACGATGAGAAAATGCGAGGGCATGGAGCCATCGACGGGCCTTATCTTCGTAAGATAAGGCCGGATGATATCGGCGACGACGCGCCATCGATAATAGACGCGCAACATGTTGATGGTTTCCGGTCCGCCCGGCTTGAAGCCGAACTGGGCCGTGTCGAGGTCATAATATTCGCCATAGGCCTTCAGTGGTATCGTGGTCGGAATATCCTTGAAGGCGGCGAAGGAGCGAAGATCGATGTAAAGCTTCTGTTCTTTCTCGATCTCACCGTCGCAGTTGATCATGATGGAGACTTCATCGCAGAAATTCTTGCGGAAATCCGCTTTCGAGATCGAGCTGCTGATCTGGCCCGTCCTCAGGCGCCGGCCCATTGTCTCCGTCGCGTTCACGACGACCTGTTCGGCCATCATGGCAATGAAGGTTTCGAGGATTGCAAACACGACGAGGAAATAGGGAATGGCGAGGATCGCGAATTCGATGGCTGCTGTCCCGTCGCGCGAGACGCCGAATTTTTCCAGCAATGGCTTCAGTCTGGCCAGTCGCATAGGGGTCTATCTCTGAGAATATGCGGCAAGCGCAACCGTTGAATTGTTGCGGACGATAACCACCCCATGTTTAGATTCTATTACTTCGATAAACTATACTTTATTGAATTCCGAATTTGGTACGCCCCACAGCAAAAAGCCTGGCTCAGGGCCAGGCTTTTCGAGAATGGATGGAGCAGACGCTTAATCCGCATCGGCCCGGGCGAGCACCTCCAGCGTCGGCGTGGAGGTGATGTTGTAGCCGCAATCCACATAGTGGCATTCGCCGGTCACGCCGCGGGACAGGCTGGACAGCAGA
>NZ_JBQYSN010000022.1:0-57295 GCF_052686535.1 Agrobacterium sp. DKPNP3
CGTGCTTTCGGTGTTCGCGCCTGATTTCACTATTCTGCTCGTCCTGCGTTTTCTCACCGGGGCCGCCGTGGGCGGCACGCTGCCGGTGGATTATGCGATGATGGCCGAGTTCCTGCCGGCCAAGAACAGGGGACGCTGGCTGGTGTTTCTGGAAGGTTTCTGGGCTGTCGGGACATTGATCGTGGCGCTCGCGGCCTGGGGCGCCAGCCTTGCCGGCGTTGTCGATGCGTGGCGGTATATATTCGCGGTGACGGCTTTTCCGGCGGTTCTCGGCCTTGGCTTACGCTTTCTGGTGCCGGAATCGCCGCTTTACCTGCTGCGCACGGGGCGATTGGAGGAAGCCAAGGCCGTCGTCAACCGCATGCTGGTCACGAATGGCCGCGCGCCGCTCGATGCCGGAACAGGGCTTTTCCAGCCTGATGTGGCCAAGGGCCAGGGTATCTTTTCACCGGCGCTCAGGCAGCGCAGCATCATGATCCTCGCCATCTGGTTCCTCGTTTCCGTTTCCTATTACGGCGTCTTCACCTGGATGCCGGCGAAACTGGCGGGTGACGGTTTCGGCTTCGTGCGCGGTTACGGCTTTCTGGTGCTGGTCGCGCTGGCGCAGATCCCCGGTTATGCGCTTGCCGCCTATGGCGTTGAAAAATGGGGCCGCAAGCCGACGCTGATCGGCTTTTGCCTGCTGTCTGCGCTCGGTTGCCTGCTGTTCGCGCTCGCGGCCGGGGGCGTCATGGTTGCGGCTTCGCTGTTGATCATGAGTTTTGCCCTTCTCGGCACCTGGGGGGCGCTCTACGCCTTTACGCCAGAGCTTTACCCGACCGAATCACGGGCAACCGGCATGGGGGCGGCGGGCGCCATGGCACGACTTGGCGGCCTGCTGGCGCCGTCTCTGCTCGGTTATGCCATTGCGCAGGGTTTTGGCGTCGCGGTCGGCATCTTTGCCGGGCTGCTGGTGCTGGCCGCCATTGCGGCGACCATGATCAATGCGGAAACACGGCGGGTAGCTCTGACCTGAAGTCGCGACCCAAGGCGATGGCCCGATCTTTCAGAATCGGGCCACATCTTCTTCTTGTTATAGCGCCGCGTAATTGACCGGCAGCCAATCATAATTGGTGCTGTCGGTGCGCACGTGGCCGATGCCGGGGAAGGCGATGTGGGCGCCAGCCACGAGATACTTGCCTTCTACCGCCTGTTTGAATGCCAGATCGCGAGCGACCACCGCTGCCTTCTGGTCAACGTCGAACTCGATGGCGACATCGGGTTCATCGAACTGGAGGATATCTCCATGGGTGATATCGCCCCAGAAGACGATTTTCTGGCCTTCGCTTTCCAGAACGACAGCGCTGTGGCCTGGTGTGTGGCCGGCATAGAGGATCGACCCAAGACCGGGAACCGGCGCGCCGTTATCGCTAAACGTCTCAAATTTGCCGGCATCGATATAGGGCTGGATGCTCTCCTTCGCTTCGGCATAATATTTTTTCATCGCTTCGGGCGCTGCCTTCGCCTTTGCCTCATCCAGCCAGAAAGCGGCTTCGCGCTTGTTGACGTGCAGGGTCGCGTTGGCAAAGACGCGTTTGCCATTCGCCGAAAGTCCGCCGGAATGGTCGGTATGGATGTGTGTGAGGATGACGTCGTCGATCTCACCGGCCTTGTAGCCCGAGGCTTCGATATTGGCGACGAGCTTGCCAAGGCTCGCGCCGAGATAGGTGCCGGTGCCGGCATCGATCAGGACCAGCCTGTCGCCGGTATTGACCAGAAACGCATTGACGGAGGTCGGCGTCTCGTCCGGTAGGAAGGCATCCTTCAGCACCTTGGATGCGTGTTCCGGTGTCGTGTTGGTGTAGAGTTTTGCAAGCGGCAGCGCGACGACGCCATCCGAAAGGGCGGTGACTTCCACCTTGCCGACCATCAGCCTGTAGAAGCCGGGTGCCTGTGTGGCAGCGAGCGGCGCTTTGGCGAAGGCGAGGGAAGGCGCAATGAAAGGGGCTGCAAAGAGGGCGCTGGCGGCGCCTTTGAGAAGTGAGCGACGTGATGGCATTAAAGGCTCCTGAGTTAGGGAACGTCTTGAAACTTTCCGCACTCCAGCTAAGTGTAGGGAAGCCAGCAATCAAATCGATGTGACTTATGCAAACTATCGATCATTTCAATCTCCGTTCCTTCGACCTCAATCTTCTCGTCGCTTTCGATGCGATGATGGAGGAGATGAACGTGACGCGCGCCGCGCGCCGGCTGAAAATCCAGCAGCCGGCGATGAGCCACAATATCTCGACGCTGCGTACCCTGTTTCAGGACGAGCTTTTCATTCGCGTGGGGCAAGAAATGAAGCCAACGGCGCGGGCGCTCAAGCTGGCGGGACCGGTGCGGCAGGCGCTGAGACAGGCGCAGGCGGCGGTTTTGACGGCGGACGTCTTCGATCCGGCGACGGAGCGCCGCACATTCCGGCTGGGCATGTCGAGCGAGGTCGAGCTGTTGCTTTTGCCGGATCTGACGGCGCGACTGCGGGAGATCGCGCCCGGTATTCGCATTCTGGCCCGCAGCGGGCAGGAGCAGGAAATTACTGCGATGCTGGATACGGGCGTTATCGACATGGCTGTCGGATGCACCTATTCCAAGGAACAGCGGCACCATTGCGAGCCGCTTTATTCCTCCAGCGTGCTTTGCTGTTTTAACCCCGCTTTGCTTGATCTGCCCAATCCCGTTGGACTGGACGACTATGTGTCAGCCAAACACGCGGTGATATCGCAGACAGACAGCCTGCATGGCTGCATCAAGGACGCGTTGGAATTGAGCGGATTGGAGATCGACGTCGTTGCCGCTGCGCCGGATTTTCTCTCGGTGCTGGCCACGGCGCATTCATCGGCCGTGCTTGCGACGGTCTCCTCGCGCATCGCGCAGCGTTACGCTCCGATGCTGGGGCTCGAAACAAGCCCGGTGCCGGTGACGTTGAATTTCCCGCCGGTCGCCATGGTCTGGACCTTGCAGACCGATGCGGATGCCGGCTCCGTGTGGCTTCGACAGCAGATTCGCACTGCCATGGGCCGAACGGCTGAGGCTAATCCGGCGGGAATCGCCGCTTAGGGACTAAAACCGCTTCTCCAGCCAGGTGATCGACTGGCCGCTGGAAAGCGGCCCGAGCGTGCCGATCTTGGTGAAGCCGTAGCGTTCATAGGTTCTGAGCGCGTCCGGGTTCATCGTGTCGATATAGGCGCCGACGCAGCCGCGCTTTCTTGCCTCGTCTTCGGCCATGGCCAGAAGTTTCGAGGCCGTGCCCTGTCCGCGCATTGACTCCGGCACGAAAAGAAGCTGCACGTAAAGCCAGCCCCGGGCGGTGTGGCCAACAAGGCCGCCGGTGACGGTATTGTCCTCATCGCGGATAGTGATGTTGAGCTCGCGTTTGTCGCTCTCGCCGAAGCGGGCGATGTTGTAGGCCACCAACGGCTCGCGAATGGCTTTTTCGACTTCCGCGTCGGCAACATCACTCAAAACGAAATTCATGCCTGTTCTCCAGACGCCGGATGGCGACCGCTTTCGGTTTCACGCTGGAGACGGAAAACCCGACGCTGCCGTCGGGCCGCAGTCTTTACCGGCCCTCACGCCACCAGAGCGCGGAGAAGGCAAGGAGCAGGGCGCCGAGCCCGGCAAAACCGGCAAAGAGCGGCAGGGTGTTCACGCCTTTCAGCACCGTCTCGTCGGTCATGCGTATCAGCATGCGATCCTCATCGGCAACCCTGATATCGCCGCGAACCGGCAAAATATCCGGCAAAGCGATACGGCCAGAATTATCGGCCACACGATGCACGCTGCCCTTCGTGGCGTCGGCCAACGGTTTCAGCGTTTCGGTGGTTGAAATCATTGCCTTGAATTCGGGTGCGTCCACCGCGCCGACATGAACGAGGGTGGTGAAATCGCCGTTCTTGATCTCGAACAGGCCGGTCTCATCCATGCGGCGCTCGATTCTGTAGAGACCGGGCTCGCTGCTGGTGAAAGCCATGTTTTCCGTCTTGCCGGAAGGGAAACGCACGCTGGCCTGACCGGGATCGTCGCCGATTGTCTGACGGGTGATCTGCAGGGTGCGGCCGTTGGCGCGTGCCGTCAGCGCCTCTTCCTCGAGTTCCGGTTCCTTCATCAGCCAGTGTGCGATGCGGCGGTAAAGCGCCACATGCGGGCCGCCGCCCTCATAGCCCCGCGCCCAGAGCCAACCCTGATCGGACAGCAACATGGCGACGCGGCCTTCACCCTGCCGGTTGAGCACCAGCAGCGGGTCCTGACCGTCGCCCAGCATCACGGTCTGGCCCTGCGGCGGGTCGACGCTGATGGTGCGGAACCAGCGGCCCCATTGGGGCGGCTCGTTGCCCGAGCCTTCCAGCCCGCGGGTGACAGGGTGCTTCTTGCCCGCTTCCGAAAGGCGCGGGTAGAAGGCGGCCTGATGAACCTGACCTGTCGGCTGCGCCGGCAGCACGGAGGCGAGCGGGGTCATGGCGATCGAATCCTGCCCGGCATGTTCCGGCCCGGCGGCGATCAGGAGCGCGCCGCCTTTTTCGACATATTGGGCGATGTAATCGTAATAGAGGATCGGCAGCACGCCGCGATGCTGATAGCGGTCGAAGATGATGAGATCGAAATCATTGATCTTCTCAACGAACAACTCGCGGGTGGGGAAGGCGATCAGCGAGAGTTCGTTGATCGGCGTGCCGTCCTGCTTTTCCGGCGGGCGCAAAATGGTGAAATGCACCAGATCGACCGAGGCGTCGGATTTCAGGAGGTTGCGCCACGCCCGCTCGCCGGCGTGCGGTTCACCGGAGACGAGCAGCACGCGCAGGTTCTGGCGGATGCCTTCGATCAGATGAACGGCACGATTATTGGCAACAGTCACTTCGCCCGGGATTTCCGCAACGGAAAATTCCATGACATTGTTGCCGCCGCGTGGGACCTTGAAATTGAACGGCGTCGGTTGGCCGGGGGTGGCCTGCAGCGTGGCGATTTCTTCGCCATTCATCTTAACCGTCACCTCAGCCGCACCGCCGCCTGCCGGGCGTCCATCATCGAAGACCCGCAGCGTCAGTTGCTGTTCCTCGTTGACAATACCGAAGCGCGGGGCGCGAACGATTTCGATGCGGCGGTCGAACTCATCAGCCTTGCCGGTGATCAAGCCGTGCACGGGTGCGCGGAAGCCGAGCGCCTGTTCGGCATTGGGCTGCGCATTCGGAATATCATGTATCTGGCCGTCGCTGAGGAAGATCGCACCGCCGACGCGGGAAGGCGAGACATCCGAAACGGCGGAGGACAAGGCCGAGAAAAGCTGAGTCGAGGGTGAATCGCTCTCACCATTATCGCGCACTTCAACGACGCGCGGCTCGATACGCGGGAAACGGGACAGCCGGTCTTTCAGCGCGTTAAGCGCCGTGTCCGTCATCTGCGGCCGGTCCTGCACATCCTGGCTTTGCGAGCGGTCGACGATGACGGGGACGATGGTGGAAAGCGGTTCGCGCTCCTCCTGCGTCAGGAGCGGATTGGCGATGGCGGCGAGCAGCGCGGCGAGCGCCAGACCGCGCAGCCATGCGCCACGCACGCCGCGCCACAGGCCGATGAAGAAAAGGAGAAGAGCGGCGACGGCCAGAATGGCGATCACGATCCACGGCAGGAAGGGGGCGAAAGTCAATGTCATGTCACTGCCCCAACCGTTCGAGAAGTGCCGGAACATGGACCTGATCGGCCTTGTAGTTGCCGGTCAGCATATACATCATGATGTTGACGCCGGAGCGGAAGGCATGTTCGCGCTGCATCTCGTCGGGCGGTACAGTGGGCAGGACCGGTGCGCCCTGCGCATCGACGGCCCATGCGCCGGCGAAATCATTGCCGGTTATCATGATCGGCGTCACGCCATCGCCAGAGGAGGAAAGGCCTGAGGTGGTCTTGGCGGCCCCCTGGCGCGATTCCACCCAGAGCGGCGAGCCATTGTAACGGCCGGGGAAATTGGTGAGCAAATAGAAGGAGCGCGTCAGGACATGGTCTTCCGGCACAGGTTCCAGCGGCGGAATATCGATATTGGCGAGGATTGCCTGCAAACGCTCGCCATTGGCGCTGGTCGCGCCGGTATCGAGCGAAGAGAACTGGTCGCGTGTGTCGAAGAGCACGGTGCCGCCGGCACGCATATAAGCGTCGATGCGGGAGATGGCAGCGCTGGACGGCATGGGGGCAGAGGCCGAAACAGGCCAGTAGATGATCGGATAGAAGGACAATTCATCCTTGGAAATATCGAGGCCGACAGGCTGTCCGGGCTCCAGCGTCGTGCGCCAGGTCAGGAATTCGCTCAAACCCTGCAAACCCTGTTCTGAAATGCGGTCGACATCGTCTTCGCCGGTGCGGACATAAGCGAGATGGGTGGTGTCCAGCCGCTCGAATATTTGCTCGTCGCCGGGTTTGGGATCGTCGGCGCGGGCATCGTTTGGTGCCATGGCGGCAAAGGCACCAAGCGCCAGCAGCATTGTAGCCACTGTGGCGCTGCGGGCTTTCGGCAGGCGTGCGAAGGCGCCGTTCATGAAGAGCACGATCAGGCTGTCGGCAATCAGCATGAGGAAGGCGGCGATGAAGAGGGCAGGGCGCAGCGATTTCGCCGTTTCGCCGATCAGGGCTTCGCTTGACGTGCTGACACCGGCGGCTGACGTATCGAGCGGGCGAAGTGTGGCACCTGCGGGTAAGAGATTGAGAGCCACGAAACCATCCTCTGTGCCGTAAAGGCCGGGGGGATTGTCGAAACCGGTGCGCGGAGGCTGGCCCGCGGGCATTTCCAGCGGCCGGGCAGTGCCGATTTCGGCTGACAGCGCGCCTTCGGCCGTCAGCAGGCGGAAGGGTGGCAGAGCGGCGGCCGGTGCATTGGCGGAAGCCGAAGCGCCGCCTGCCTTGGACAATTGCACGATACGGCGCAGCATATCGACGAAGTGGCCCGATATCGGCAGGTCGGACCAGCTGGCCTCGGCGCTGACATGGAACAGCACGATGCGACCCGCCTCGACATTGCGGGTGGTGACGAGCGGCGTGCCATCGGCAAGGCTTGCCCAGGTGCGTTCGGCGAGATCAGGTGTCGGCTCGGCCAGAACCTGGCGTTTGACGAGAATGCCGTCGGCCTTCGGCATGCCGGCGAAAGCGCCGAATGCAGGGAAATCGGCAAGCGGCTGCGGTTCTGCCCAGGAGAGCGCGCCGCCGAGTGCGCGTTCACCCTGTCTCAGTGTCACGGGCACCAGTGGGTCGTCGGCAGGTGCTGCGGCAAGGCGCGGCCCGGCGAAGCGGATCAACGTGCCGCCGCCCGCAAGCCATTTCTGCATCGGCTCATAGGTTTCCTGCGGCAGGCGGCCGATATCGGCCATGACGATGACGGAGGGGTTGGATTGCAGGATTTCCGGGATGGCCTGCGCCAGATCGGCCTGCCGCTGCGGAATGAGATCGACGAAGGGCTGAAGTGCGCGGCTGATATAATAAAGCGGCTGCAGCAGCGGCTGGAAATCATTGCCGGTTTCGCCGGCCAGCAGCGCCACGCGGCGGCGGCGGAAGCCGTCATCGAGAAGATGCACTGCACCCGCCGTCGAAACACCTTCAAGAGAAAGACGGGCGAAATCGTTGCGCAGTTCGAAGGGCGCTTCCACCGTTGCGGTGGTTTCGGCCACGCCGGGGGCGAAGGTGGCGATGCCATTGGCGAGGATGCGGCCCTGGCTGTCCTGCGCATTAACGGTCAGCCGGGCGGCTTCGGCTGTGTCGAGCCGTGAAAGCGTCACGCTCATCGCATCGGCATTGTTGGTGGCGCCGGTAATGGCGGCGATAGCCTTGCCGTCGCCCTTCACGATGCGAAACTCGGTGGGGGAGAGGTTTGCGAGTGTTCGCATCGCGCTTTCATCCTGCGCGGTTTGCACGCCGTCGGTGATATAGGCGAGCGTGCCGGGGGGCGTGCCGTTCAGCGCTTCGGTTATGGCTTCGGCGGTGCGGACACGATCTGGAACGAGCGGCTTCGGTTTTGCCGCTGCCAGCTTTTCCAGGGCGACCGCTGTCGTTCCGGGTACGGCGTCATGTTCGGCATCGGCTGTAAAAGCGATGGCGACGGGGCGCTCGGCACGCTCCGCATCCCCGATCAGGGCTTCCGCCGTTGCCACGCGTCTTTCCCAGTCGGGCGCAGACGCCCAGCTATTGTCAACCACCAGCACCAGCGGGCCGCTGCCAGCGATGCCGCTGTTGCGTGGATTAACCACCGGATCTGCGAGCGCGAGAATTACGGCGGCGGCAAGCGCCATGCGCAGCAGGGTGAGCCACCACGGGCTTTTCGACGGCGTTTCCTCACGTTTCAAAACCGTCGCCAGGATCTTCAGCGGCGGGAACACTTCCGCCTTGGGGCGTGGCGGGGTGAGCCGCAGCAGCCACCAGATGGCAGGCAGCGCCAGCAAGCCGAAGAGGATGTAAGGGCTGGTGAAGACGAAAGGCAATGCGCTCATCGGCGGCCACCGCCTTGCGCGGGCGCGCCGGAAAGATACATGTGCATGGCCACCAATGCCTCGGAAGCGAGATGATCGGTGCGATGGAACACGAAGTTCCAGCCCAGACGGCGAAGTGACGAGGAGAGCGCCTCGTGTCTGGCGAAATAGGCGCGGGTATAGTCCGCGCGAATGGTCTCGGCACGGCCGGAGACCAGTTTTTCGCCGGTTTCCGGATCGCTGAATTCGGTGCGGCCGGAATAGGGGAAGGTCTCTTCAGCCGGATCGGCAATTTCCACCACGTGGCCGCGCAGGCCCCGCCGTGCGAGCGGCGAAATGCGTTCCATCACGGCCTGCGCATCATCAAGAAAATCGCCGATCAGAACGATGTCGCTCGCGCCACGGATCATGCTCGTTTCCGGCATGCCTTCGGTCGGCGGCGCATGCATAATTGCGGTGGCGAGCCGTTCGGCGGCATTTCGGGCAGAAACCGGTTCCATGATGCCGGGGCAGCCGATGCGCTCGCCCGAGCGGGCGAGGATTTCCGCCAGCGCCAGCATCAGTACCAGCGCCCGGCTTTCCTTGGAAACGGAGCCGAGGGTCGATTTGAACATCATCGACGGCGACATGTCGGCCCAGAGCCAGATGGTGTGGGCCGCTTCCCATTCACGGTCACGGACATAGGTGTGATCGTCGCGGGCGGAGCGCCGCCAGTCGATGCGCGAGAGACTTTCGCCCTCGGCATAGGGGCGGAACTGCCAGAAATTTTCGCCGATGCCGCGCTTGCGGCGGCCATGCCAGCCTGCGGTGACGGTGTTGGCGATGCGCTTTGCCTCGACCATGCAGTCCGGCACCAGGGCGGCGCGCTGGCGCGCGCGCGCGAGAACTTCGCTACCTGGCGTCTTGTCTACGATCTGGCCGATGGATGCCACATGCAGTCCTTTCGCGAACGTCGCTTCAGTTCTTCGCCTGCTCCACGAGGGCCGCGATGACATCGCGCACCGACATGCCTTCGGCGCGGGCCGCAAAGGTCAGCGCCATGCGGTGTTCCAGAACCGGTTCGGCCAGCGCATAGACATCGTCAAGCGACGGCGCGAGCCTGCCTTCGTACAGCGCACGCGCACGGGCCGTCAGCATCAGCGACTGGCCGGCGCGCGGACCGGGACCCCAGGCGACGTTTTTATCGGTCAACTTGTTGCCGTGACCGGGGCGGGCGGAGCGGACGAGTGACAGGATGGCGTCCACCACCTTGTCGCTGACCGGCATCTGGCGGATCAGCGCCTGTATCTCCATCATGCGGGACGCATCGATCACGCCACGTGCTTCACCCGAGGCGGTGCCCGTCGTGTCGAGCAGGATCTGGCGTTCGGCCGCGAGTTCGGGATAACCGACATCCACCTGAAGGAGAAAACGGTCGAGCTGGGCTTCCGGCAGCGGATAGGTGCCTTCCTGTTCCAGCGGGTTCTGCGTCGCGAGAACGTGGAACGGCTTTGGCAGCTCATAGGTCTGGCCGGCCATGGTGATGTGGTATTCCTGCATGGCTTGCAGCAGCGCGGACTGCGTGCGCGGGCTGGCGCGGTTGACTTCATCGGCCATCAGCAACTGCGCAAAAACCGGTCCCTTGATAAAGCGGAAGGAACGGCGGCCGTTTTCATCCTGGTCCATGACTTCTGAACCGAGAATATCCGACGGCATCAGGTCCGGCGTGAACTGGATGCGGTTGGCATCGAGGCCGAGCACGGTGCCAAGCGTGGTGACAAGCTTGGTCTTGGCAAGACCGGGAACGCCGACGAGAAGCGCATGGCCACCGGAAAGGATGGCGAGAAGCGTGTTCTGCACCACTTTTTCCTGACCGAAGATGACCTTGGAGACTTCGGTGCGGATGGCCGCAATGTCGGAAAGCGCCTTTTCGGCGGAAGCGATGATCGCCTTTTCGTCGAGGGTTTCGCCGGTATTCATCACGCCCATGTCGCTCTCCTCATACCTTCGCCGCTGTCGCAATTGCATTCCGGCTTTGCTGGCCGTTGGCCGGAACGGATTTTGCGCTGCATATAGCTTATTGCTCTCTTGGCCGCTGACAAGCGCCATTCGAATGACTATGTCGTGACTTAGTATTTCCTTATCGGCAAAGCGAGACTCGAATATGGCAGCGGAGACGATAAATTCGGCAGGCGATGCGGCAGGGCTGGCGGCGATGATTTCCCGTGCCGCGGAACAGACCGGCGACGCCCGGCGCGGACCGGCCCCGGTCGAGCGCTGGAATCCGCCCTTTTGCGGCGATCTCGACATGGAAATCCGCGCCGACGGCACCTGGTTCTACCTCGGAACGCCCATCGGCAGGGCGCCGCTGGTTCGGCTGTTTTCCACTGTTCTGCGCAAGGATGAGGATGGCAAAACCTATCTCGTGACTCCTGTGGAAAAAGTCGGCATCCGGGTCGTCGATGCGCCTTTCGTTGCCGTGGAAATGAAGGTGACGGCGGGCGAGGTGGATGGCGAGCCCGGCGAGCCCGTACTCACTTTCCGCACGAATGTCGGCGATGTGGTGGAGGCGGGGCAGGAGCATCCGCTGCGGTTTGAAATTTACGGCGAGAACCGGGAATTGAAGCCCTATCTTCTCGTCCGCGGACGTCTGGAAGCGCTGGTGTCGCGGGCCGTGATGTACGACCTCGTCGCACTCGGAGAGGTGATCGAGGTGGACGGCGTCGACATGTTCGCGGTGCGCTCGGGGGGCGTCGTTTTTCCGGTCATGCCCGCCAATGAACTGGAACGGCTTTCGCAATGACAATGACGGCGCTGAAGGGTTTTACCGCCGCCGACTTCCGCCGGCGGGTGCTGCAGGAAGGCGAAGGCGTTGCCGAGCGGGAAAATGGCGATCACGTTCTCAATCCGGGCGTGGTGCTGTCCGGAAACGGCATCAAACTGAAGGATGCGGCGGTTCTGGTTCCCGTTATCGATGACGGCGAGGACGCGCGGGTGATCTTCACCCAGCGCACCTCCACCCTGCGCAAGCATTCCGGCCAGATTTCCTTCCCGGGCGGCGGTATCGACGCCGAGGACCGCACGCCTGAGGAGGCGGCGCTGCGCGAGGCGGAAGAGGAAATCGGGCTTTCGCGCTCTTTCGTAGAGACCGTGGGGCGTCTGCCGGATTATATTTCCGGTACGGGCTTTCGCATCAAGCCGGTGCTGTCCGTTGTTCGGCCCGGCTTCGACCTCACGCTCAATCCGGCGGAAGTGGACGAGGTTTTTGAGGTGCCTCTGTCCTTCCTGATGAACCCCGAAAACCACGGGCGCGGCAGCCGCATCTTTCAGGGGAAGGAGCGGTTTTTCTACGAAATGCCCTATGGCGAGCGCTACATTTGGGGCATTACGGCGGGCATCGTCAGGACGATTTACGAGAGGTTTTATTCATGAGCAGCCTTGCCGGTCAGGACTGGTTCGAAAAGCCGGCGCTGAAGCGCATCTTTGCGCTTCTGAATGCCGATGGCGGCGAAGTGCGGATCGTTGGCGGGGCCGTTCGCAACGCTCTCCTGGGCTTGCCCGTCGCGGATGTCGACATGGCGACGACGCTTACCCCTGATGTGGTGGTGGCGCGGGCAAGGGCGGCGGGCATCAAGGCTGTTCCAACGGGCATCGAGCACGGCACGGTGACGCTCGTGATCGACGGCGAAGGTTTCGAGGTGACGACGTTGCGCCGTGACGTGGAAACCAATGGCCGCCACGCACAGGTGGCTTTCGGTACCGACTGGCAGACGGATGCGGAACGGCGCGACCTCACCATCAACGCGCTTTACGCCGATGAAAATGGCGAAATCATCGATCTCATCAATGGTTTGCCCGATATCGAAACCGGGACGGTTCGCTTTATCGGCGATGCCGCGACGCGGATTTCGGAAGATTACCTGCGGATTTTGCGCTTTTTCCGCTTCTTTGCCCATTACGGCTCCGGCAGGCCGGATGCGGATGGTCTGAGAGCAAGTGCGCGGGCCAAGGACAAACTGGCAACGCTCTCCGCCGAGCGGGTGTGGAGCGAGGTAAAGAAGCTGCTTTCCGCCCGCGATCCGTCCCGCGCCCTGCTCTGGATGCGGCAATCGGGCGTTCTCTCGGAAATTCTTCCCGAGACCGAGAAATGGGGTATCGATGCCATTCATGGGCTGGTGGCGGCGGAGCAGGCCCTCGGCTGGGCGGTTGAGCCTATGCTCCGGCTTGCTGCCATCGTGCCGCCCGACCGGGAGAGGCTCGCTGCTCTTTCCGCGCGTCTGCGACTGTCAAAGGCGGAAGCTTCCTATCTTTCCAACTGGGCTTCGGCGCCGGCGGCTGATCCCGACCTTAAAGACACGGCTCTCGACCGTCTGCTTTACCGTCAAGGCGTTGATGGCATGAAGGCACGGTTGAAGCTGGCGCTCGCAGCAGCCCGTGCCGATATCTCGGCCGGCGACACGGCGATGCAAAAGGTTGCGCGCTTTTCGACGCTGCTGGCAAGGGCGGAAAAATTTCAGAAACCCGCTTTTCCCCTTAGCGGTGCTGATGTGATGGCCGCCGGTGTTGAGGCTGGCCCAAAAGTGGGCGATCTTTTGAAGAGCCTCGAGGAGAAGTGGATAGACGTCAACTTCTCGCTTAACCGGGCAGCGTTGACCGCCCGGCTTAAGGACATGCTCGAGCACTAGAGCGCCGGAATGGTGATGCTCCAGCGTTAAGCCGCGTTCGCCTCGTCGCGGATGCGGGCCTTGATGTTATCGATCATGTTTTCGCGGATAACGGTTTCGCCGTGAGCCGCACGCATGTGTTCCACAGTGCGGCGAACGACTTCTGCGTCATCATCCGCACGGGTGTGCCAGGCACAGCCGGGCACGAGCGTTCCACATTCAAAAAGTCTCATGGTCTTGCCTCCCTGTTTCAGCGAAAGGGCAGCGTGAAGTGACGTGCCGCCCCTGCGGTATGAAACAAAAGTCCGCCGCTTATGTTCCAAAGCGGCGTCCTTGATTGCTGAACCCTGACTTACTCGGGCATCGCCCAGCACTGGAAAACGGAGGACGTCCCGGCCGGCGGGATTTTTGTGCTGTGCCGTTCGTCGTTATCCGCGCGCTTCACGGCTTTTCCGGCGAGCGTGCGTTTCACCTGTTCGACATAGAAGGAATGCGGCAGTTCGCGATCGCCCGTTGCGCGCATTTCGGCGGCAAGGCGGTCAATCAATGCGGTGGTATCGATGGATTGCGATGCTCCCTCGGCGGAAGCAGAAATAGGCATGCTGTTCGAAGTAATCATGACGATAGCTCCTCCAGTACGTCTGCGGGAGGAGACTATCACTGCCTTGGTTTTTCCATAAGTCCTAATTCGCGCTATTTGCGACGAAATGGCTGATGAGCGTCAAATCTGCGTGAAGCGCCCTAGGGCCAGCGCACAACCGGTGGCAGGGACGAGAGGATCGACTCGACATTGCCGCCGGTCTTCAGGCCGAAGATGGTGCCGCGGTCATAAAGCAGGTTGAACTCCACATAGCGGCCACGGCGGATCAGCTGCTCGTCGCGGTCCTCTTCCGTCCATGGCTGGTTGAAATTGGAGCGGACGATTTTCGGGTAGACGAGATTGAAGGCGCGGCCGACATCCTGCACGAAGGCAAAATTCGCGTCCCAGCCGCCCTTCTCCTCTTCTGGATGCAACCAGTCGAAAAAGATGCCGCCAATGCCGCGCGGCTCGTTGCGATGCTTCAGGAAGAAATATTCGTCGCACCATGCCTTATAGCGCGGATAATCCGCAACGGGGTGCCGGTTGCAGGTGATCTCGAAGCCCCTGTGAAACAATTGGGTGTCCGGGTCTTCCTGCGTCCGCCTGCGGCCCAGAACGGGCGTCAGATCCGCACCTCCGCCAAACCAGTGACTGGTGGTGACGACCATGCGCGTGTTCATGTGCACGGCCGGGACATTGGGATTGACCGGATGGGCGATGAGCGACAGACCGGAGGCCCAGAAGCGCGGGTCCTCTTCGGCGCCCGGGATCTGCTTGCGGAATTCTGGCGAGAACTCGCCATAGACGGTGGACGTGTGGACGCCGACCTTCTCGAAGACACGGCCTTCCATCATCGACATCTTGCCGCCGCCGCCTTCGCCATTGTCGCGCAGCCATTCTTTCTGGACGAAGCGGCCGGGCTCCTGATCGGAAAGGGGACCTGTGAGTTCGTTCTCCAGGGTTTCGAAGGAGGCAACGATGGTATCGCGCAGGTGCTGGAACCACGCTTGGGCAACGGCCTTCTTGTCTTCGATATCCTCGGGCAAGCCCTTCGGCAAGATTGGCCGTTCCATTTCGTCATTCTCCTGCATTGAAGTCTGTGTCCCGCCGCGTCTAGCAGGTGTTTGCGCCGCGCACAAATTCGACTCGCCAAGCCAGCGCGTCGTCACTATCTTTAAAGATGTAGGTGCCAGAGGTGAATATCATGACGAAATTTACCGGACCGCCGCCGCTCGACGGGCTGAAGCGCAGGATCGCCAATCACCGCAAGGAGCGCGAAAGCGCCAGCGGCGTTCCTCAGCGAGACGGCATGTTCGTGCGCCAGACCTTTTGTCTCGGCCGCGAAGAAGCTCGCGCCAAGGCGCGGGAGTGGTTCGACAGTTTTCCAAAGGCAGCGTATTGGACCGAAGTGGAAAGCTGGCGGCAGCTCGAGGGTGACCGCATCGAATTCACCATGCGGCGGCTGCCGTCCGCCGATTGAGATTGGGAGCGTCTTCGGCATTTTTTCGGATGCGAAAACGCGCCAACTTTTTGTCTGTCGCATTTCCGGGCGGAAAACCGGGGCACCCTTCCGGAAAATGCCCTAGGCGCGTGGCTCCGCATAGCGCAGCCGGCTTTCGATCAGCACGCCGCTTTCATCCAGGATGGGATGCGCCACCGACACGATGTGGGCGTTGATGCGTTTGAGGTCTCGCAACATGTCGAGATGAAGCGAGCTCGTCTGCATGCTCTCCGTCAGCCCGTCACGCAGCCGCTCCAGATGCCGGTTTGACGATCGTTTTTCCAACCGGCGTATATCCACCTTGCTTTCCATGAGACGACGCGCCAGCTCGAAATCGCCCGTCACCAGAATACTCTGGGCGGCGCGCAGGTTCTCGATGGTCATGTCGAACAGCGTCTTCAACTCCTCATATCCGTCATCGGAAAACTTGAAGTTGTTCAGCACCTTCTTGCGGATCTGCTCGCAGATGCCCTTTTCGATGATATCGCCGACATGTTCGAGATTGATGGCGTAATCGATGATGGCGATCGAGCGCCGTGCTTCCTCGTCGGCAAGCCCCTTGCGCCCCAGTTGGGACAGATAGATCTTCACTTCCTGCTGGCGGCGGTCGACCTTCTTTTCCAGAACGGAAACTTCCTGCAGCGGCGCAAGATCGTTGTGCTTGAAGGCGTTCTCGGCGCGAATCAGCATCCGCTCGATGCTGTCGCCGACGCTCAACACCTCGCGGGTGGCATTGGCGAGCGCGACGACAGGCACGTCCAGCGCCTGCTGATCGAGGAAAAAGGGGCCGTCCTCGGCTTTCGGATCTCCCGGCACCAGCTTGGTCATCAGGTCGGAGATCAGGCCGGAGAAGGGCCACGCCAGTGCCGCCAGAATGACGTTGAAGATGAGATGCGCATCCACGGGCAGCTTGGCCGGGGAAAGCGGCAATTGTTGCAGAAATTCTGCGCCATAGGAGGCAAGCGGCATGGCGATCAGGCAGCCGATGGTGCGCACCACGAGATTGCCGATCGTGATGCGCCGCGCCGAGGCGGGGCCTGAGAGTGTGGCGATGACGGGCGGAACGGCGCCGCCGAGATTGGCGCCGAGAATGAGAACGATGATCAGCCCGGTGGACAGCGTGCCGGTGGCGGCAAGCGACAGGATCAGGACCACCACGGCAAGGCTTGACGACGAGACGAAGGCGAGCACGGCGGAAAAGATCAGTGCAACGGGCCATGCGCCATCCAGCAGGCCGATGAAGACGCCAAGCGCCGGGGAGGCGCGCATGGGTTCGGTCGCGCCGCTCAGCAGATGCAGCGACAGAAGCATCAGGCCAATGCCGATAACTGCCGTTCCGCCGCCCTGTCTGGCATTGGAGCTGCCCTTTTTGAGAATGATGCCGGAAAGGATCAGAAGCGGGGAGAGCCATTCCACACCGGCTGCCACGATCCAGGCCGTCACGGCGGTGCCGACATTGGCACCAAGCAGCACCACCTGCGCCATGCGCGGCCGGATGAGATCGCGCTCGGCAAAGGAGGCCACCGTCAGCGCCGTTGCCGTCGAGCTTTGCAGTGCCACCGTTGCGAAAAATCCAGAGAAAAAGGAGCGGGGACCATTCTGGGTGCCGGTTGCAAGCACGCTTCGCAGTTTCATGCCAAAGGCCCGGGTGACGCCGTCCTTCACCTGGGCAAGACCGAAAAGCAGCAGCGCGACGGCGCCGAGAAGGTTGACGATGACAATGGTGGATTGCATGCGACGTCTCCTCACACCCGCCAGCGGATGCTTCCGGCGAGGGCGATTTTTGTTGTCCGGCTAATAGTATAGGAGGGTCAACGCCTATGGTACAGGCCGGGTTGCGACAGTTTTGACGCGGAAATGGTCAAATATTGTATTTGCACCAAAATATGGCGTTAAAAATGACGCTCACCCCCATGCTGTTTGGCGCAAAGCCTCGCCCGTGACCATGGCCGCCGACATCGCGACGTTGATGGAGCGCTGGCCCTCGACCATCGGGATGATGATTCGCTCATCCGCCCTCTCATGCACGTGGTCGGGTACACCGGCGCTTTCACGGCCAAACAGCAGGATGTCATCCGCGCGATAGGTGATTTTCGTATACGGCACCGCAGCTTTGGTGGAGGCGAGAACAAGACGGCGACCCGTTGTTGCTCGCCATTCCTCGAAGGGGTCCCAGCTGACATGCCGGGTCAGGGAGGCGGCCGCAATATAGTCCATGCCGGCCCGTTTCAGATTGCGATCCGAAATGTCGAAACCTGCTGGCTCGATGATATCGACGCCGAGACCGAGGCAGGCGGCCAGCCGCAGGATGGTTCCGGTATTGCCGGGAATATCGGGCTGGTAGAGGGCGATCCTGATTGTCTGCATGGTCTCCTGATCCATGTTTCATGGGCGAACCCGGATGGCGCTGCTGCCCGTAAACCGGATGGGGAAATCGGTGCCTGTATGCGGTTGCACTTTTTTAAGGCAGGCGGCTGGCGTTTCGTCTTCTTTTGCGATAAAAGAGCGGCATCTTCAACACCAGCCAAAGGAGGTTTCCATGCCAAATGACATTCGCATTCGCCTCCCGGCCCCAGTGCTTCGCCTGCTGGCTTAGGTGGTATTCCGCGGCGCTGCCGCGTCTCCCGTATTTAAATTCACCATGTGGCTGTTGTGGCCATGTTAAAAGACTTTTCCGTTCCGTCGTGAGCCCTATCTGTGTCCGCTCACCATGCCACGATGGAGCGATTGATTGCCGGAGCTTGGCCTATGTTTGGCTGGTTTGAAAAACGCCTCGATCCCTTTCCCGCTTCCGCGCCGTCCGTAGCGCCGCAGAAGCTTTTGCCGTTCCTGTGGCACTATGTGAAGCCCGCATGGCCGTGGCTCCTTCTGCTTGGCCTCATGTCCATGGGCATCGCCATTGCGGAAGCCATGCTCTACAAATTCCTCGGCAATATCGTCGACTGGCTGTCCACCGCCAATCGCGAAACGTTTTTTGCCGATGAGGGCTGGCGTCTGATCGGCATGGCCGGGCTGGTGCTGTTCCTGCTGCCGCTGATGGGCGCAATCCATACCATGACCATGCACCAGACGCTTGCCGGCAATTTCGGCATGATCGCGCGCTGGAAAATGCATCGTTTCCTGCTGCGCCACTCCATGAACTTCTTCGCCAATGAATTTGCCGGCCGGGTGTCGACCAAGGTCATGCAGACGGCGCTGGCGATCCGCGAAGTGGCGCTGAAGGTGATCGACGTGTTCGTCTATGCGATCAGCTTCGTCGTCTCGATGCTATTCATGGTCGCGGCGGCCGATTGGCGGCTCGTCATTCCGCTGCTCATCTGGCTTGGCCTCTATCTGGCGATCCTCACCTATTTCGTGCCGAAGCTGGGCCGGCTCGCGCAGGAGCAGGCGGATGCGCGCTCGATGATGACGGGCCGGATCGTCGACAGCTATACGAATATCTCAACGATCAAGCTGTTTTCCCATGCGGGTCGCGAGGAGAGATATGCGCGGGAGGGCATGAACGTGTTTCTCGGAACCGTTCACCGCCAGATGCGCAAGATTTCCGGCTTCAACATCCTGATCGACCTCAACAATGCCGTGGTGCTGTTTTCCACGGCCGCCCTCGGTCTTTATTTCTGGATGCAGGGTTCGGTAACGGCCGGATCGGTCGCTATCGCCATCAGCCTTGCCATGCGCGTCAACGGCATGTCGCAGTGGATCATGTGGGAAGTCACGTCGCTGTTCGAAAACATCGGCACAGTCTATGACGGCATGTCGATGATGACGAAGCCGCATGACATCGTCGATGTCCCGAAGGCCCCTCAGCTTGCGGCGCCGCAGGGCGCCATTCGTTACGACAATGTTCGTTTCCACTACGGCAAGAACAAGGGCGTGATCGACGGGTTGACGCTCGACATCAAGCCAGGCGAGAAGGTTGGCCTTGTCGGCCGTTCCGGCGCGGGCAAGACGACGTTGATGAACCTGCTCCTGCGCTTCTATGATCTGGAAGGCGGCAAGATCACCATTGACGGGCAGGACATCTCAAAGGTTTCGCAGGACAGCCTGCGCGAGTTGATCGGCGTCGTGACGCAGGACACGTCGCTGCTGCACCGGTCGATCCGCGACAACATCGCCTATGGTCATCCCGAAGCGACTGACGAGCAGGTGATCGCAGCGGCAAAGCGGGCCAATGCCTGGGACTTCATCGAGACGCTCGTCGACATGCATGGTCGCCAGGGCCTCGATGCGCAGGTGGGCGAACGCGGTGTGAAACTGTCAGGCGGCCAGCGTCAGCGGATTGCGATCGCCCGCGTCTTCCTCAAGAACGCGCCGATTCTGGTGCTTGATGAGGCGACTTCGGCGCTCGATTCGGAAGTCGAGGCGGCGATCCAGGAGAATCTGTTCGCGCTGATGGAAGGCAAGACGGTGATCGCAATTGCTCACCGTCTTTCGACGCTCACCGAAATGGACCGCCTCATCATTCTCGACAAGGGCCGGATCGTGGAAGCGGGAAGCCACGCGGAGCTGGTCGCAATGGGCGGCATCTACGCCGACCTATGGCGCCGCCAGTCCGGCGGATTCATCGCCGATCACGAGGCGGAAGCGGCTGCGGAGTAGGGAAAAGCGAGAGGGCGGCAAGCATGGTTCCCCGCCCTCTCGCCTATGATATGGGCGCCAACCTCTCCTCCGTCATGCCGGACTAGATCCGGCATCCAGCCACGGCGCGTCCGCGCCGTGAGAGGAGTCTTTTGCGATCAAGGACTTGATCGCGCTGGACCCCGGATCAAGTCCGGGGTGACGGTGTGAGGATGCAGCTGATGCACAAAATATCGCTGGGTCGATTTAAGGGCGGGGAACATTCCCGCCCTTTTTTCATTCCACGAACGTTACCGAAATATAATCTCTTCCCAAAGCCACTGCGGCTGTTCCCCAACCGGGAATCTGCCTATATCCGGATCATGGTCATTAACCGCATCTTCGAGCATTTCGAAAACTGGATAAAGCCCTTCGACCGCAAGGACGATTTGCGGCCGCCGGAAAGCACGTTCGCCTTCATCTGGTTCTATATCTCGCAGGCGAAGGCGCCGTTTTTTGCCATGCTGGTGCTGGGCGGGCTGACGGCGGCCATCGAGGCGGCGCTGTTCTGGTTCGTCGGACGGCTCGTCGATATTCTCTCCACCGTAAAGCCGGAAGAGGGCTGGGCGGGGCTGCTTGCGGCGCATGGCGGCGAACTCGTGGGCATGCTGGTGCTGATCGGCATCGTGCGCTTCGTCGTCACCATGGTCACGGCGCTGGTGGATCAGCAGATCATCACGCCCGGCTTTTACAATCTGGTGCGCTGGCAATCCTATATCCATGTGGCGCGGCAATCGCTGAGCTTCTTCCAGAACGACTTTTCCGGCCGTATCGTGACCAAGGTCTGGTCGGGCGGACAGGCGGCGGGCGATCTCGTAACCTCGTTGATGGAAAGCGTCTGGTTCGTCGGCATCTACTCGGTTTCCATGCTTTTCCTGATCGGGGGGCTGGACTGGCGGCTTGCGGTCGTCGTCGTTGTCTGGGTGGCGATTTTCTCGCTGCTGGCGCGCTATTTCGTGCCGCGCATCCGCTACCATTCCAGGGAAACGGCGGAAGCCGCCTCGATGCTGTCGGGCCGGATGGTGGATGCCTATAGCAATATCCAGACGCTGCGGCTGTTCGGGCGCGACGACGCCAATGACCGCTACATGCGGCAGGGTTTCGATATCTTCCAGCGCGCGACGATGACGTTTACGCGGTTCATCACCGGCGTGCGTGCGTCCATGGCGCTGCTCTCGGGCGTGATGATCACGTCAATGGCGGCGCTCTGCATCGATCTGTGGCTGTCCGGCAAGATCAGTTCCGGCGCGGTGGCTTTCACACTGGCGCTGGTGCTGCGGCTCAACTTTCTGCTCGGGCGGTTGATGACGCAGTTCAACGGCATCATGCGCAATTTCGGTACGGTGCAAAATGCCGCCGAATTGATCTCGCAGCCGATCGGTCTCGTCGATGCGCCCGACGCCGCGGTGCTCGAGGTGAAGAAGCCGAGCATCCGCTTTGAGAATGTCAGCTTCCATTATGGGCGGGCGGATGGCGTCATCGGCAATCTCAACCTCGAGATCAGGGCCGGCGAAAAGGTTGGAATCGTCGGGCGCTCCGGTGCCGGCAAATCCACCCTCGTCAACCTGCTGCTGCGTTTTTACGATGTCGAAAAAGGCCGCATCCTGATCGATGGGCAGGATATCGCCCGCGTGACGCAGGAATCGCTGCGCGCTCACATCGGCATGGTCACGCAGGATACGTCGCTGCTGCATCGTTCCATCCGGGACAACATCCTGTTCGGCCGCACCGATGCGACCGAGGAACAGTTGCGGGAGGCGACGCGGCGGGCCAAGGCGGACGACTTCATCGAACGGCTTGAGGACCAGCGTGGGCGCAAAGGGTTCGATGCGCATGTGGGCGAACGCGGCGTGAAGCTCTCCGGCGGGCAACGCCAGCGTATCGCCATTGCCCGCCTGATGTTGAAGGACGCCCCTATTCTCGTTCTCGATGAAGCGACGTCGGCTCTCGATTCAGAGGTGGAGGCGGCGATCCAGAGCAATCTCGATGAGCTGATGCAGGGTAAGACGGTTCTCGCCATCGCTCATCGGCTGTCCACGATTGCCGCCCTCGACCGGCTGATCGTCATGGATCAGGGGCGCATTGTTGAACAGGGGACCCATTCCGAACTCATTACGCAGGGCGGGCTTTATTCCGAGCTCTGGGCGCGCCAGTCGGGTGGCTTCCTCGCCGCTGATGAGGCGGCGCAATAAGTCAGCCGGGGCATTTCCAGAGGGAACGGATTCGTTCCGGCGTCGGACAATCCGGCGATCCCGCCGGAAACGCCCTACTTTCCGATCAAGAAATCCGCCATCAGGCCGTAGTGATTGGAGCCGAGATTGTCTTGCAGCCGGGTTGTCTTCATCAGCGTTGCCGGCTCGCGGGCGAAGATGTGGTCGATGGCGATGCCGAAACTTCCTGCCCTGGTTGGCCAGGTCGCAGGCTCAAATGTCGCTTTCTTCAGATCATTGGCGGCGAGGAAGGCGCGCATGTCAGGTGCGATGCTGGATGAATTGAAGTCTCCGGCGAGAATGAGCGGGCCGGTGATTCGAAATAGAATTTCGCTGATTTCGTCCAGTTCGTCCCGGTGATAATCATCGAAATAGGGCTTGGTGATGTGCCCGGCGGCAAGTGTCAGTTGCGTGCCGTCGAGATCGACATTCGCGACGGCAAAACGATCCCGCCGAAGATCGCTGAGATTATAAAAGCGGCCTTCCAGCAACGGCCTTTTTGACAGGATGACGAGATCACAGCCGGGCGTACCCTCATAACAACCGAGCCGGTGCGGATAGGTTTGCTGCAGGCGCGGCAGGGCCGAGCGCAATGCGGCCGCCTCGAAAAGATAAACGGCATCGGCACCTGATTCGAGAACCTTGTCGGCAATCGCATCCGCATTCGCCGCGTTGTCCATCAAGACATTGAATGAGAGCAAGCGGAAGGGCTTTGCGCCTGGTGCCGCATTGGCCGTCGTTGAAAATTCCATGAGCATCGCCACGGCGTGAATGGCCAAGGCAAGCGACCAGATCACGAGCATGGCCGAGATAGCGTCACGCGTCAGCCAGAAGACAATGCATGAGACGAGGATGCAGACAGCAGCAATATGGAGCTGAAAGCTGGTGACGAAGGCCAGGAGCCAGAAGTCCGTGATGTAGCGCAGGCTGGCGATGACGAGGACGGCAGCAAGCGCCGTGGAAACCATGCACGAGAGCTTCGCCGTCATCCGAATCCCTGCTTTCAAAGCTCTCCCTTGAAGTCTCCTAACACGACGGATTTGAGCGCACAATGTTGCCGGACTGCCAGAGGCGGCGAAAAAATGACAACCAAATCGGGCGCTTCCGGCAGAATTACGGCAGCTTTGTGTGCTTTGCTCTTGCCAAGTCGGTCAATATTTTGCGATCACACAAAGTGACGCGGTTTCTTGATGCCGCAGGTGTGTCCAGGACCGAGGGACGGAGTTTGTCCTGGATCAAATCATAGCGGGAGGACTCATGCGATTTACGGCAAAAACAGCGCAGAGGATGGTGTAGCGGTGAGCGAGCACGTAACCAATCACGACGCTTCGGGTGAACCGACCCGTCGCGATTTTCTTTACCTAGTGACGGGAATGGCGGGCGCCGTCGGTGCTGCCGCAGTTGCATGGCCTTTCATTGACCAGATGCGTCCCGATGCATCGACGCTGGCGCTTGCCTCGATCGAGGTGGATGTCGCGGCCGTCGAGCCGGGCATGTCGCTCACCGTCAAGTGGCGCGGCAAGCCGATTTTCATCCGCAACCGCACGGAAAAGGAAATCGAGGAAGCCAAGGCGGTCGCTCTCGGCGATCTCAAGGATCCGGTGGCGCGCAATGCCAACATCGCTGCAGACGCGCAGGCGACCGATATCGACCGCTCCGCCGGGCAGGGCAAGGAAAACTGGATCGTCATGGTCGGTTCCTGCACCCATCTCGGTTGCGTTCCGCTCGGCCAGGCCGGCGATTTCGGCGGATGGTTCTGTCCCTGCCATGGCTCGCACTACGATACGGCGGGCCGCATTCGTAAGGGTCCTGCGCCGCAGAACCTCGCCATCCCGACATTTGCATTCACATCCGATACCGTGATCAAGATCGGATAAGGGGACAGATATTCATGAGTGGTCATTCCAGTTATCAGCCGTCCACCGGCATCGAGAGGTGGATCGATTCGCGGCTTCCCTTGCCGCGCATGATCTATGACAGCTTCGTCGCCTACCCTGTCCCGCGTAACCTGAACTACGCTTACACTTTTGGCGCGATGCTTTCCGTCATGCTGATCGTGCAGATCCTTACCGGCGTCGTGCTGGCCATGCATTATGCGGCCGAAACGACGGTTGCGTTCAATTCCGTCGAAAAGATCATGCGCGACGTCAACCATGGCTGGCTGCTGCGTTACATGCATGCCAACGGTGCGTCGTTCTTCTTCATCGCGGTTTACCTGCACATTGCCCGTGGCCTTTATTACGGCTCCTACAAGGCGCCCCGTGAAATCCTCTGGATTCTCGGCTGCGTGATCTTCCTGCTGATGATGGCGACTGGCTTCATGGGCTACGTTCTGCCCTGGGGCCAGATGTCCTTCTGGGGCGCGACCGTCATCACCGGCTTCTTCACGGCGTTTCCGGCCATCGGTGAGTGGATACAGCAGTTCCTGCT
Source organism: Agrobacterium sp. DKPNP3 (assembly GCF_052686535.1). NCBI lineage: Bacteria > Pseudomonadati > Pseudomonadota > Alphaproteobacteria > Hyphomicrobiales > Rhizobiaceae > Agrobacterium > Agrobacterium sp. DKPNP3. The sequence continues at coordinate 24,438 of NZ_JBQYSN010000022.1, forward strand.
CGGCGGCTTTGCCGTGGACCAGCCGACGCTGAACCGTTTCTTCGCGCTTCACTACCTGCTGCCCTTCATGATCGCGGGTGTCGTTATCCTGCACATCTGGGCGCTGCACGTTACCGGCCAGACGAACCCGACCGGCGTTGAAGTCAAGAGCAAGACCGATACCGTTCCCTTCACGCCCTATGCGACGCTGAAGGACGCGCTTGGCGTTTCCGTGTTCCTCATCGGTTATGCCTGGTTCGTGTTCTACATGCCGAATTTCCTCGGTCACCCTGATAACTACATCATGGCCGATCCCTTGAAGACGCCGGCGCATATCGTTCCGGAATGGTACTTCCTGCCGTTCTACGCCATGCTGCGCGCCATCACCTTCAACATCTGGGTCATCGATTCCAAGCTGGGTGGCGTTCTCGTGATGTTCGGCGCGATCGTTGTGCTGTTCTTCCTGCCCTGGCTCGATACGTCGAAGGTTCGCTCCGCCGTTTATCGTCCCTGGTACAAGATGTTCTTCTGGGTCTTCGTGGTGAATGCCATCATGCTCGGCTGGCTGGGCTCGCGCCCGGCGGAAGGCACCTACGTCATCATGTCGCAGATCGGCACGCTTTATTACTTCGGCTTCTTCCTCGTCATCATGCCGATCCTCGGTCTGGTCGAAACGCCCCGGCGTATCCCTAATTCGATTACCGAGGCCGTTCTTGAAAAGAACGCCGCCAAGACGGGTGCCGCGCCAGCGGCAGCCCAGGTCTGAGCGCGAAGGAAGGATGACGACAATGAAGAAGCTTGTAACAAGCATCGCGCTTTTCGCCGCCATCGGCTGTTCCTTCACCGTCGCTTCGGCGGCGGAGGAGAGCCATGACCTCGCCACCAAGACGGAACATGCGATTGCCGGCGGCCATTTCCCGGTGATCAAGCCCGAGGAGCAGAGCTGGTCTTTCGCCGGCCCCTTCGGCAAATATGACAAGGGTCAGCTGCAACGCGGCCTGAAGGTCTATAAGGAAGTCTGCTCCGCCTGCCATTCCATGAGCCTGGTTTCCTTCCGCACGCTGGGTGACCTCGGTTACTCGGACGAGCAGGTCAAGGCTTTCGCTGCTGAATACGAAGTGCAGGACGGCCCGAATGCCGACGGCGAAATGTATAACCGCAAGGCGGTGCCATCGGACCATTTCCCTTCGCCATTCCCGAACCATGAAGCGGCGGCCGCCGCCAATGGCGGGGCTGCGCCGCCCGACATGTCGCTGCTTGCAAAGGCGCGCGGCGTGGAGCGCGGTTTCCCGCAATTCATCATCGACATGATCCCGATCATCGGTGGTTATCAGGAAGGCGGCCCGGATTATATCCACGCGCTGCTGACCGGCTATCAGGATCCGCCGGCTGGTGTTGAAGTGGCCGAAGGCACGCATTTTAACCCGTACTTCGTCAGTGCAGTCGCGTTGAAGATGGCGCCGCCTATCAGCGCGGATCAGGTGACGTACGATGACGGGACGCCGCAGACGGTGGACCAGTATTCGAAGGATGTGGCAGCGTTCCTGATGTGGGCCGCAGAACCGCATCTGGAAGAGCGCAAACGCACCGGCTTTATGGTCATGGTGTTCCTGTTCATCTTCACGGCGCTGATCTATCTCACTAAAAAGTCGGTCTACGCCAACAAGGAACATTGATCGGCCTGCCAATAGCAACCGGACTCTCTAAGCCCTCACGGTTTCCGTGGGGGCTTTTTCATGCTTGATACTTGGCTGGATAGCGGCGCGATCGCTCGCCTAAGCGCAGCCGCCGCTGTCAGATCGCGGCGGAAAATGGCGATTTTTCCTTTTTAGTTGGTCAACCGCCTTCAAATTGATAGGGTGGGCGAAATCTTCTCATCGATTTTTCCCAATCAACTGGACATGCCATGACCGTCATTGCTTCGGAGCTTTCCGCTGCCATCCGCTCCATTCCCGACTATCCGAAGCCGGGCATTATCTTCCGCGATATTACCACGCTGCTGGGAAATCCGCGGGCGTTCCGCCGGGCGGTGGATGAGCTCGTACAGCCTTACGCCGGGACGAAGATCGACAAGATCGCCGGCATGGAGGCGCGTGGCTTTATTCTCGGCGGCGCTGTGGCCCATCAGCTATCGGCTGGATTCGTGCCGATCCGCAAGAAGGGCAAGCTGCCGCATACCACCGTTCGCGTGGCCTACAGTCTTGAATACGGCGTCGATGAGATGGAAATGCATGTCGATGCGGTACAGCCGGGTGAAAAGGTTATCCTGGTCGATGATTTGATTGCGACCGGCGGCACCGCCGAAGGCGCGGTCAAGCTCTTGCGGCAGATGGGCGCCGAGATTGTTTCCGCCTGCTTCGTGATCGATCTGCCCGATCTCGGCGGCCGCAAAAAGCTGGAAGACCTTGGCGTGGACGTGCGCACGCTGGTGGAGTTTTCGGGTCACTGAAGGCAGCCGAGATAGGCAATGGCAAAGCCATTCCCTTCGCGGCCTCGCCTCATTCGAACTCCAGAACGCTGCTCTGAAAAGTCAGCACTGTTTCGCCAGACTGGTTCACGCCTTCGTTGAACGTTGTGTTGAGCCATATCCCGGGTCTGGATTCGAGCGGGCGGGCATCGAGAAGTGTGACGAAATAGGTAACGTCGTCGCCAGCGTAGACGGGTTTTTTCCATTTCAGATCGCGGAAACCCGGCGATGGGCCGAGCTTCGGCGGTTCGAGGCCTTCCAGTTTCAGCCTCTTCACCTCTTTTGCCCAGTGCGACAGGAAGCTTTTCATCCATCCCGCGCCCGTGTGCCAGCCAGAGGCACACAGGCCGCCCAGAACGCTGTGTTTGGCGGCTTCAGCATCGAGGTGAAACGGTTGTGGATCGAAATCGCGGGCGAAGCGAACAATGTCTTCGGCGGAAAAACGCAACGTGTCGAGGGTGACGCGCTCGCCGATCGGGGAAAGTTCTGCGAGCCTCATGCCGCCATTCCCCCATTTTTACGCATCAGAAACATGACGGTGTTTTCGCCATGCGAGACCAGGACGCCATGCTGGTTGTAAAGCTCGTGACGAAGTTTTACGAGGCCGATGCCTGGGCGTGAGGCGGAAGGGCGCTGTTCCAGCACGATCGATTTGCCCGAAAGCGTGTCCCCGGCCAGAACCGGCTTCTTCCAGTCGACATAATCGATGCCGGGGCTGCCCTGTGACGTCGAATCCGAGATATAGCTGTCGGCCATCATCCGCATTAACAGGCTACAGGTATGCCAGCCCGAAGCAGCCAGCCCGCCAAGAATGCTCTGGCGGCCTGCTTCCTCGGAGAGATGCATGGGCTGGGGGTCAAATTCGCTTGCGAAAGCGATGATCTGCTCTGCCGAAAGCGATTGCGGGCCAAGCGGAAATTCCCGCCCTACGGTGAAATCCTCGTAAGCATAGGTCACGACCGGCGCCATGGTTTCCTCCCTTCGCACAGTCAAAGTCGACGCATCTAAGAGGATTTTTTCCTTTACGTAAAGGTAAAATATGGGGGCGGGTAGCTTCTTTTGGGAGAGGCTGGAGCGGACCAATGCTACTTGTCGCCTTCTCCCCGAGGGGGAGAAGGTCGCGGCAGCGGATGAGGGGGCGAGGGTCATTATATCAGGAGAGCTTGTCCTCTCATCCGACCCTTGTGGCCAGTATCTCTCCTCGGGGTAGAAGAGACAGGCGGCAATGTTTCCGTTCTTGGGTACATCAGGGAAGCGACCGGCCTTTCCCGCGAAGGGGCCTGATCAGGTGTTGAAGCGGAAGTGGATGACGTCGCCGTCCTGAACCACATATTCCTTGCCTTCGTCACGGGCCTTGCCAGCTTCCTTCGCGCCGACTTCGCCCTTGAAGGCGACATAGTCGTTATAGGCGATGGTGTTGGCGCGGATGAAGCCGCGTTCGAAATCGGAGTGGATGACACCGGCCGCCTGCGGGGCCTTGGTGCCACGCTCGATCGTCCAGGCGCGGCATTCCTTGGGGCCGACGGTGAAATAGGTGATGAGATCGAGCAGCTTGTAGCCGGCACGGATCAGGCGGTCGAGGCCCGCTTCTTCGAGGCCTAGGGCGGCGAGGAATTCCTTCGCCTCTTCGTCGGGAAGCTGTGCGACCTCGGATTCGATTGCAGCGGAGATGATGACGGTCTCGGCACCCTGGGCCTTGGCCATGTCTGCGACGGCGCGGGTGTGCTCATTGCCATCGACGGCATCGCCTTCTGCGACGTTGCAGACATAGAGGACCGGGTGCGCCGTCAGGAGGTTGAGGCCCTGAAGGATGCGCAGCTCTTCGGCATCGAGCGTGGAGAGCAGGGTGCGGACCGGCTTGCCTTCGTTGAGAAGCTTCAGCGATGCTTCCATCAGCGGCAGCTGCGCCAGCGATTCCTTATCCTTGCCGGTGGCGCGCTTGCGGGTCTGTTCCGTGCGGCGCTCGAGGCTTTCGAGGTCGGAGAGCATCAGCTCGGTCTCGATCGTTTCGGCGTCGGCGACCGGGTTGATGCGGCCTTCGACGTGCGTGATGTCATCATCCTCGAAGCAGCGCAGGACGTGCACGACGGCATCGACTTCGCGAATGTTGGCGAGGAACTGGTTGCCGAGGCCTTCACCCTTGGAGGCGCCGCGCACCAGGCCGGCGATATCGACGAAGGAGATGCGGGTGGGGATGATTTCCTTTGAGCCGGCGATGTCGGCAAGGATTTTCATGCGCGCATCCGGAACCGCCACTTCGCCCGTATTCGGCTCGATGGTGCAAAAGGGATAGTTGGCGGCCTGCGCCGCGGCTGTTTTTGTCAGCGCGTTGAAGAGAGTGGACTTGCCGACATTTGGCAATCCAACGATACCGCATTTGAAGCCCATGGCTTGAAACCTGTCCGTTTGAAAGAATTCGTTGAGGAGCCTTTTGCGGAAACGGCAGGGGAAGGTCAAGCCCGCGGGCCGATTTGTGCGGGCAAAGCCCCTTTAATGGCGCCGAATTTCGGGCAGGGTTGCCGATGCCGCGGTTGCGGCGCAATATGAGCGGGTCAAGCGATCGATCTTTCGTCATCAACGGGGTTTTCCCATGAGCAACCGCGATGAACGGCAGGCACGAGCGGCCATGATGAGTGACAGTCCTGTCGATCTCAAACCAAAACCAAAGGTCAAGCCGAAGCTGGAGCGGCCAAAGCTCTACAAGGTCATTCTGCTGAACGACGACTACACGCCGCGCGAATTCGTGACCGTCGTGCTGAAAGCCGTCTTCCGCATGAGCGAGGAGGCCGGTCACCGGGTGATGATGACGGCGCATCGCTTCGGCAGCGCGGTGGTTGTCGTCTGTGAGCGGGATATCGCCGAGACGAAAGCCAAGGAGGCGACCGACCTTGGCAAGGAGGCGGGATTTCCGCTGATGTTCACCACCGAGCCGGAAGAGTGAACGTCACTCCTGCCGGATCTGAAACCCCGTCTTGTTCTGCACGAAGCCGCAGCTTTCGTAAAAGGCGTGAACCTCGGGATTCTGCCTGCCGGTGAGCAGCATGACCTTGTAGCAGTTCGCCGCAAAGGCCGCCTCGACGGCATGGCGCACGACCGCGCGGCCATATCCGCGGCCGCGACGGTTTTCGCGTGTCACCACGTTTTCGATAAGGGCATAGGGACGGGCGGCGCGCGTGAGGTTTGGAACGATCTGTAGCGTGGCCGTGGCGACCGCGTCCTCGCCGTCGGTCGCAAGAAAAATGGAGAGCCCCGGCTGGGCCAGGATGGCGGCGAACGCCGTATCCGCTTCTTCTGCCGACATGTCTCGGTCGGCCGGATTGAGCGCACGATAAAGTTCAAGCAATCCAGCGAGGTCGTCGCGCTCCGCCTCTCGCAAGACGACGGTGTCAGGTGACATTGATCATCAATCCTTCTTGCCGAACATGCGCTTCAGCATCTCGGCCATCGGCCCGGTTTCCGGCAGCTTTTTCGGCTGGGCGCTGTTACGCGCCTGATGGATATGGGACTGCGCAGCGGGCCTGGCTGCCTTGGCCGGCTTCTCGGCTTCGGGCTTGCTGCCCGTGGCCAGCGCCAGCTTGTTCATCAGCTGGGAATCCTCAGCCTTCACCAGCATGGAGGCGTTGTCGGCGATCGCGTCGAGCAGCGGCTCCAGCCATGTCTTGTCGGCCTTGGCAAAATCGCCGAGCACATGGCCATGCACCCGCTCCTTGTCGCCGGGATGTCCTATGCCGAGGCGCAGGCGGCGGTACTCCTTGCCGCAATGGGCGTCGAGGGATTTCAGGCCATTATGACCGCCATGCCCGCCACCCGTCTTGATGCGGGCGCGGCCGGCCGGCAAGTCCAGTTCGTCATGGATGGCGATGATATCCGCGGGCGAAAGCTTGTAGAAGCGCATGGCTTCGCCAACCGATTCACCGGAAAGGTTCATGTAGGTCAGCGGCTTCATCAGCAGGATTTTTTCGCCGGCGATGTCGCCCTCGGAGATCTCCGCCTTGAATTTCCGAGACCAGGGCGCAAAGGAGGGCAGGCGCTGCAACGCATCGACAGCCATGAAGCCGATGTTATGACGGTTTCCGGCGTATTGCGCGCCGGGATTACCAAGGCCTGCGATGATCTTCATGGGGCTTGTCCGCGTTTTGCCTGATGATGGTATTGTCACCACCCCGAAAACCGCCGGCTGTCAATCTTTTTGTGTCTGCGAAAGGTATCAGGGGCTGATGAGATCGTAGCGGTCGAAGATTTTCTGCTGCGTTCCATCGGCGATCAGCTGGTCTAGTCGCGTCTGCAATCTGGCAATGATCTCGTCCGGGACGCTCTTGTTGCAGGCGAGCCCGAGCTGTTGTCGCGCAAGCGTTATCACCTCGCTGAAGGTGTCGGCGGGCAGGCTTTTGAAAGTGCTTTCAGACATGGGCATCAGATCGATGCGGCCGGCTGCCAGCTTGTGGAAGGTGATTTCGAAATCCGCGCCGACATCCACCTGCGGGAAGCCGAGCTTTTGCAGAAGGGCTTCGGTGTAATCTCCACGCTGGGTTCCGACGCGATATTTTTTCGCGTCCTCGAGAGTGGCAGCCTGAATGTTTGCCTTGCGGCGGGCGACAAGCACGTTGCGATCGGTGTGAATGGGGGCAACCCATTTGAACAGGTTTTCCCGTTCCGGGGTCCTTGCGGTGGCGAAAACGCAGTGCATCGGTTGGGTCGTTGCCAATGCGATGGCCCGTGCCCAAGGCATGACCGTAACCTCGTAATCCGTTTTGGTCTGCTCGAGCACGATCTTCAGCTGATCGAAATAGACGCCGCGCACGCTGCCATCACTGGCCTGGACATTATAAGGCGGGTAGACCTCGGTTGTCAGAAACAGTTTGTCTGCGTTTGCCGGCGTGGTGAGAGCAAGAAAGATCAGGCAGGAGCGGATCAATCTCATGACATTCCCCAATGTTTCAGGCTTGCCGGGCGGCAATGCGATTTTGATCGGTGATCTCACCCAGACCGGCGATCAGCTTATCGAGAGGCTGCGGCCGGGCGAAGAGGTAACCCTGGCCAAAATCCGCGCCAATCTCGGTCAGAAGTTGCTTCTGCTCCTCGGTTTCGATGCCCTCTGCGATCACGGTGCAGTTCATCTTGTGCGAGATGGCCGCGATACCTTCGACCAGCATGCGGCTGCGTTGCCGGATTTCCGGTCCATCGTCGCAGATAGAACGGGTAAAGGATTGATCGATCTTGACGATATCGACCGGGAAGCGGCTGAGATAGCTCAGCGACGAGTAACCCGTTCCGAAGTCGTCGAGCGCGATGCGGCAACCGAGCTGATGGATGGCATTGAGGATCGCCCGGATCTGCGGATCGTTTTTCATGATGACCGCTTCGGTGATCTCGATCACAAGGCGGGCGGGAACGATGCCGTGGCGGTGAAGGACACCCGCGATGCGTGTCGGTAGGCCCGGTTCGAATTGCAGCGGCGAAAAATTGACGGCGACATAGGTCTGCTCCATGCCGGGCAGGTGCGAAAGCCTCGCGAGATTGGCGATCGCCTGATCGAGGATGACATTGCCGATACGCTGAATAGTGCCGTTTTCTTCTGCAAGACGGACGATGGTCGCCGGGGAAAGCAACCCTTTTTCCGGATGATTGAGACGCAGCAGCGCCTCGAAACCTGTCGTGCGGCCAGTGCCAAGGTTCTGTATCGGCTGGAAATAAGCCTCGAACCAATCGTCGGACAGCGCCTGGGCAATATCGCGCTCCAACTCCGCATGTTCGCGGGCACGATCCATGATCGAGCTGTCGAAGACCTGCGAGCCGTTCTTGCCCATGCGTTTGCGGGTATACATCGCCATATCGGCATTTTGGAGAAGTTCCGAGGCGCTTGACGCGTGCAACGGATAGACGGCCATGCCGATGCTGGCGCTGATGCGAATGCTGTTATTGTCGATCTCGAAGGGTGTATCGAGCATCGCGCCGATGCGTTCGCAGAACTGCCGCGCGCGCTCTTCCACCTTTTCGCCGGCAAGCAGTATGGCAAATTCGTCGCCGCCCAGACGCGATGCGCTGTCGAGCGGCGTCAAAAGTGGCTCCAGTTTTGCGGTGAACTGTTTGAGCACGGCATCACCGGCGGCATGGCCGAGATTGTCGTTGATGGCTTTGAAGCGGTCGAGATCGATGAACAGGCAGGCGAGTTCGCTGCCGTTTTGGTCCGCATCGCGGATTTGCAGATCGAGAATGCCCTCAAAGCCCTGTCGGTTGAACAGGCCGGTCAGATGGTCGGAAATCGCCTGCTGGCGGTTGCGCTTTTCCGACTGGCGCAATTCGGTGACGTCGGTCATGACGCAGAGACAGGTACTCTGATGGGCCGCATCGCTGGAATGGAGAGCCTTTTCGAGGACAAGCGCGTCCATGACGCTGCCGTCCATGCACCGAAAACGCACGGTAATGCCGTTGTGCGACGCATCGGGCAAGGGGTGCGCCGTCCTGCGCTGCTGGAACAGGAGCCGGTCATCGGGGTGGATAAGATCGGCAAAATTCAGGCCGAGTATCCGGCTGCGGTCGTAGCCCGTTGCCTGTATCCAATAATCGCTGACGGCGGCGATGCGGTCATGACTATCCAGCGAGAACAGCATGGCCGGCGTACGGTTGTAGATTTCCGTCTTGCGGGCGTGGGCATTCTTGATTTCCAGCTCTTCCTTTTCGAGCTGGGACTGCATTTCGTTGAAGCTTTTCGCGAGTCGGCCGATTTCGTCCTTCGAACGCCAGTCGACGTGATGGCGAGAACCCAGCCGTCGTGTCGCCTCTATCGCGGCCGCCAGCCGCATCAGCGGACGGATCACCATGAAGCGATTGCCGGCGATGGCTGCAATGACGATGGTGACGACGGCCACGATGAAAATCGTGATGAAAGCCAGTTCGGTGCGGCTCAGGGAGGTCAAAAGGCCGACGTCGTCGTAATAAACGGTCAGCAGCCCCACGGTAACGACGCCCTTGGTCGTCTTGTAGGTGACCTCACGGCTCGTCGAGGCGGCGTCCTGAATGATGTCGCTGCCGGCGGTCTGGATGATGTCGAGCTGGCCGGATGTGTCCTTGACCTCGACCATGCGGATCATGGGGTCGGAAACGAGGGTGCCGGTAATCTGGTTGATGGTGTCGTCATCCAGATCCCACAGCGGCCGGGCAAGCGCCTGCGCATTGGTGGAGAGGAGGATTTCGAGATGGTTGCGCTGGCTGCGAATGGCTTCATGGTAGGAAAGCGTCAGCAAAAGCGTAAAGAGCGGTGCGACCACTGTGAGAAGTGCGCCGGAAACAATCGCGATAAAGCGGCTTTCGACGGAATGAGCCATGTTAAATTGCAGTTACCCCTTGCCCCAGACTTGCTGCGCCGCGTTTTCTTCCGTCTGGAGATTCCACGGCAGCGCAAGGGTATCGTTTCACGGAAGTGTTAATCGACGCTGAAACGGCCTGCCCATCATGGCTGGGTGGCAAGCTTTCTGGAATTAAAGTTCATAAAAACTAAAAGGCCCGTTCCGAAACCGGAACGGGCCTAATCTTATAATCTGCAAGCCTTGCGGCCGCTGATTATTCCTCGGAAGCTTCTTCAGCTGCGGCTTCTTCTTCAACGCCAGCTGCCGGAGCAACGATCGTTGCGATCGTGAAGTCACGGTCAGCGATAACAGGCGTGATGTTCTTCGGCAGCTTGACGTTCGAGATGTGAACGCTGTCGCCGATCTTCAGGCCGGAGAGGTCAACCGTGATGGCTTCCGGAATGTCGTTGGCCGGGCAGTGGAATTCCACCGTGTGGCGAACGATGTTCAGAACGCCGCCGATCTTGATGTCCGACTTTTCTTCGTTTTCGAAGTGAACCGGAATTTCGACGTTGACGAGCGTGTTGCCCGAGACGCGCAGGAAGTCGACATGCATGGTGAAGTCGCGGACCGGATCAAGCTGGTAATCCTTCGGGAGAACCTTGATCTTCTTGCCGTCGACGTCGATCGTCGCAACAGTCGTCATGAAACCGCCAGCGTGGATACGCTTGGTGACTTCGTTGGTCGAGAGCGCGATGGAAATGGGGGCCTGCTTGTCACCATAGATGACAGCGGGAATCAAACCGTTGCGGCGAAGTTCACGAGAGGACCCCTTACCAACTCGTTCGCGCGCCTCGGCCTTGAGCTCATACGATTCTTTGCTCATGGCAATTCCTTTCGAGGTTATATGGAGAGTTCATGCCCGCGGGCGCTGAACTGGGGAGGCGCAAGGCACCATCCCACCCGCGTTGCCTCCAAGGGTGTCTACACGGGTGCGGGCGCTATAATACAAACGGCAGACAAAGACAAGAGTGGCCGGGTTTTGGCTGCTGCCGCTTTGTAATTTTATTAGAATGATCTAATTCACTCGCTTGTTGCAACTTTTAATATGTGCTTATCCATGCACATAAACCGGGTGAAAACTTGGCAACTGATAAGGCTATGCGCAACTCCAATCGCGTAGATGACAATGCTCAAAGTTCTCCAGTGCCTTACCGTCGATCACGACTACAGATACACCGTTGCAGCGGTGGTTGTCTGCATGCTCGGAAGCTTCGTTTCGATGCGGCTTTTTTCGAGAGCGCGCCTGGCGACGGGGGTGCAGAAGGTCAACTGGCTGTTTCTGGCGGGCGTCAATGGCGGTGCGGCGATATGGACCACCCATTTCGTGGCGATGCTGGGCTATGTCGCGGCGGGCGAGGTGGGCTACGATCCTTATCTCACAGGTCTTTCGCTTCTGATTGCCATCTCCACGACAACAGCGGGTTTCGGCATTTCCGCCTATGGCGGGCGTAGCGTGATGGTGGAGGCCGGTGGTGTTGTTCTTGGCCTCGGCATCGCGGCCATGCATTATACCGGCATGGCGGCCTATAATGTGCAGGGCATGATCTTCTGGGATCGGGCCTACGTCATCGCCTCGCTGGTGCTGGGGGCGGTGCTCGGCGCGCTCGCGGTCAATCGCATTGCCCGGCCACTCAACCGCTTCTGCCAATATGGCGGAGTGACATTTCTCATCCTGGCCATTGCCTCGATGCACTATACAGGCATGGCTTCCATGTCCTTCGCCTTTGACCCGCGCGTCGTCATTCCGGAAAATCTGCTGCCGCCGGCCATCATGGGCGGCGGTGCCATTGCAGTGACGCTGCTGCTTCTGGCGCTCGGACTCTCGACCTATGTGATCGATGCCCAGTCCACCCAGCAGGCGGTTGCGCGCTATCGCCACCTCTCCCTGCACGATCCGCTGACCGGCATCCCAAATCGTGCGGCCTTCATCGAACATCTCAACCGCCGCACCCGCCATATCTCGCTCGGCGCGCATACGGCGCTTCTGTCCATCGATCTCAACCGCTTCAAGGAAATCAACGACGTGCATGGTCATGCGGCCGGTGACGCCGTGCTGCGCGCCATCGCCGACCGGGCGAGTTCCGTGTTGAAGGATGGCGAATTCCTGGCGCGCATGGGCGGCGATGAATTCGTGGCGATGACGCATTCCTATTATGTCAGAGCAGACGGTGCAGAATTCGCGCAACGGCTGATCGAGCAGATCAGCAGACACGTGGAGTGGAACGGCCAGACATTTTCGGTTGGCGCAAGTGTGGGCATATCGGTGCGCAATTCCAGCTCCATCGATGCCGACACGCTGATGGCGCAGGCCGATGTTGCCATGTACCGGGCAAAAAGCGGCATCTCGGACACGATCTGCTTCTATGACAAATCCATGGACGAGGCTGCGCGGGAGCGGAATGCGCTAGCCGTCGCCATGCGCAGCGGTCTCGCCAATAACGAATTCGAGCTTTATTACCAGCAGCAGAACGATACCAGGAGTGGCAGCATCGTCGGTTTTGAGGCGCTCCTGCGCTGGAAGCATCCGGAACGCGGCATGATTTCGCCGGTCGAGTTCATTCCCATTGCCGAACAGACCGGCTTCATCGTTGAGTTGGGCGAGTGGGTTCTCAGAGAAGCCTGCGCGCAGGCTGCGCGGTGGAAAAAATCGCTCACCATCGCCGTTAACGTGGCGCCGCAGCAGCTTGCGGATAATGAGTTCCCCGACAAGGTCGAGAAAATCCTTGCCGAGACCGGGCTTGCGCCGGAACGGCTGGAGCTCGAAATTACGGAAGGCAGCATCATTGCCGACCATCGCCATGCCCTTGTTACCATTCGCAAGCTCAAGTCGCTCGGTGTCAAGATCGCCATGGATGACTATGGCACGGGTTACTCCTCACTTTCGACCCTGCAAAGCTTCCCGTTCGACAAGATCAAGATCGACCGCGCCTTCATTGATGGTCTCTCGACCAATGCGCAGTCCGAAGCGATCGTTCGCTCGACGCTCATTCTGGCGCATAGCCTCAATATTCCGGTGCTGGCGGAAGGGGTGGAGACGATGGCTCACGTTGAGTTTCTCCGGCGGGAGGGTTGCCTGCAGGTGCAGGGATTCTTCTTCGGCAAGCCCGGTCCGCTCACCTCCATCGCCAATCTCGTGGACGATACTTTCCTGTCCGCCGAGGACGAAACCGAAGCTGCCTCTGACCGGCGATATCTGAAGGCTGCACGATAATCCCTTTCGCGCCCGCTCAGGTGCCGCGCACCGGCCGCAAAGTTTTTAGTTGAAACGTCGGCGCTTCCAGCGCACCATCGCACAAAAGCTTTGGGAGGAGCGCATGCCGACAGACATCGCCCATGCGGAACGCGTGTATGAAACCGCACGCCATCGTTCCGCCGCCGCAAGTTCTCCGATTGTCGCCTCGTGGCGGCGTTGCATGGTCAAGCACCGGCTCGCGCCAGAGGAAAACCGCAAGCCGATTTTTTTGAGCGAGGCGGAATTTCGCCGTGCCCGTGAAAGCGCTGCCGGCCTGATTGCCGAAAGTACCGATGAGCTGGACCGGATTTTCCATAGTGTCGGCAAATCCGGCTGCTGCCTGCTTTTGACGGACGCGCAGGGCGTCGCGCTGGAGCGGCGTGGGGCCGCGGGAGACGATCGCGATTTCCGTTCGCTCGGCCTCTGGTCGGGAGCCGTGTGGAGCGAGGAAAGTGTCGGCACCAACGGTATCGGCACGGCCCTCGTCGACGAGCGCTCGGTTGTGGTCTATCGCGACCAGCATTTCTTCACCTCAAATACCGAACTCTGCTGCACCACCGCGCCCATTCGCGACCATACCGGCCGGGTGACGGGCGCGCTTGATATTTCCACCTGCCGCGACGACATCAACGAGATGACCTTCTCCTTCGTTACGCAGGCGGTGAAGGATGCGGCGCAACGCATCGAAGGCAATCTCTTCCGCCGTGCTTTTCCGGGTGCACGTATCGTGGTCGTGCCGAGCGGCTTCGGAACGGCGCTTTCGCTGCTTGCCGTGGATCAGGACGATCTCGTGCTCGGCGCAACCCGCGCCGCACGCCTCGCGCTGAAGCTCGATGATATCAGGATCGCGCAGGGTGTGCCGGCTGCGGATATTCTGCAAGAACAGCGCCATGACAGCGGTTCCGACCTTGCGGAAGCGGAACGCTCGGCGCTTCGCCGCGTGTTGTCGCGCACCAACGGCAATGTCACGCAGGCTGCCTCGCTGCTCGGCATCAGCCGCGCGACACTTCACCGCAAAATGAAGAAGTTCGACGTCCACTGAGTTTTGCAGACCCCGTTCTCTGGCCGAATGTGCCAAAGAACGGCGGCTCTGTCGCAGATGTGAGACAATGTGCGCTGCGGAACCGCGCCGCCCCTCTACCGAACCGTATCATCTAGGCTCACCTTTCTCCCATGCGGTCCGCTCAGGATCGTTTTCATCAGGGAGGATGAAATCATGAATATTCAGGTTCAGCAGAAAGCGGGCGAAGCGCCCTTCAAGCTGAAATACGGCAATTACATCGGCGGCAAATGGGTGGAGCCGAAATCCGGCCGCTACATGGATAACCTATCGCCGGTGACCGGCCACAAGATTTGCGAAGTGCCGCGTTCGGATGCCGCCGACATCGAATTCGCGCTGGACGCGGCCCATAAGGCCCGCGACAAATGGGGCAAGACCAGCATAACCGAGCGTTCCAACATCCTGCTCAAGATCGCCCAGCGGATCGAAGACAATCTCGACCTCATCGCCCGGGCTGAAACCTGGGATAATGGCAAGCCGCTACGTGAAACCACCAATGCGGATATTCCGCTCGCGATCGATCACTTCCGCTATTTCGCGGGCTGCATCCGCGCCCAGGAAGGCACGATCGGCGAAATCGATAACGATACCGTCGCCTATCACTTCCATGAACCACTCGGTGTCGTCGGCCAGATCATCCCGTGGAACTTCCCGATCCTGATGGCCGCGTGGAAACTTGCGCCGGCGCTTGCTGCCGGCAATTGCGTCGTGCTGAAGCCGGCCGAGCAGACACCGGCCTCCATTCTCATCGTGACGGAGTTGATCGAAGATCTGCTGCCGCCGGGCGTCCTCAACATCGTCAACGGCACCGGCCTTGAAGCTGGCAAACCGCTGGCCCAGAGCAACCGCATCGCCAAGATCGCCTTTACCGGCTCTACCTCGGTCGGCAAGGAAATCATGCGGTATGCGGCCGATAACGTGACCAACATCACGCTGGAGCTGGGCGGCAAATCGCCGAACATCTTCTTTGCCGATGTGATGAATGAGGACGATGCCTTCCTCGACAAGGCGCTCGAAGGTTTTGCCTTCTTCGCGCTGAACCAGGGGGAGGTCTGCACCTGCCCATCCCGCGCGCTGGTGCATGAATCGATCTATGACCGGTTCATGGAAAAGGCGATCAAGCGCGTGCAGGCCATCAGCCAGGACGATCCGCTCAACCCGTCGACGATGCTGGGCGCACAGGCCTCGCAGGAACAGTTCGACAAGATCATGAGCTATCTGGAGATCGGCAAGAAGGAAGGCGCCAAGGTTTTGACCGGCGGTGATCGCAAGACGCTGTCGGGCGACCTGAAGGACGGTTATTATATTCAGCCAACCGTTTTTGAAGGCAACAACAAGATGCGGATTTTCCAGGAGGAAATCTTCGGTCCTGTCGTTTCCGTCACCACCTTCAAGACGGTGGAAGAAGCGCTCGAAATCGCGAATGACACGGTTTACGGTCTCGGCGCAGGTGTCTGGAGCCGTGACACTAATATCGCTTACCGCGCCGGGCGGGGCATCGAAGCGGGTCGCGTGTGGACCAATTGCTATCACGTCTATCCGGCGGGTGCTGCGTTTGGTGGTTACAAGCAGTCCGGCATCGGTCGCGAGACCCACAAGATGATGCTCGATCATTACCAGCAGACCAAAAACCTGCTCGTCTCTTACAGCCCGAACAAGGTCGGCTTCTTCTGAGGTCCTCCCCGGAAGCCGGCGAGGGTATGGTGCCAGGTCGCCGGCGTGTTCCCAGGGGCTTCTGCTCCTGGGAACCCGGATCGGAATTAAGGCAAAGCAAAAGGCCGGAGGATTTCACCTCCGGCCTTTTGTTGCAGCTTATGCTGCGTAACGCTGGTCCTGCGGGCGGGTATGACCAACCGAGAATTGGGCAACCTGTTCGGTGAGGCCGTCAGCTTCACTTGCCAGCGAGAAGGCCGATGCCGTCGTTTCTTCCACCATCGCGGCATTCTGCTGCGTGACATGGTCGAGTTCGTTGACAGAGGCGTTGATCTCGCTGAGGCGGCCGGATTGTTCGCGCGATGCCGTGGCGATTTCCCCGATCTGGTCGTTGACCGACTGGATGCGCTTCTGGATTTGCTCGAGGCTTTCACCGGTCTTCAACACCAGCGCCACGCCGCTTTCCACATCGCCGGCGGAGGTGGCGATCAGCGTCGTGATGTCACGGGCGGCGGCTGCCGATTTCTGGGCCAGTTCGCGAACCTCCTGCGCCACGACCGCGAAGCCCTTTCCGGCTTCCCCGGCACGGGCGGCTTCCACGCCTGCATTCAGCGCCAAAAGGTTGGTCTGGAATGCAATCTGATCAATGACGTCGATGATCTGACGGATTTTGGCCGACGAGGTCTCGATGCGCTCCATGGCGACGATCGCTTCTTTAACGACTGCCGTGGACTTGTGGGCGTCCTGCATCGTGCCCGCCGTGGCCTCGACGGCGACATTGCAGCGCGACAGCGAAACGTTGACAGCCTGCGTCATGTCAGCGAGCGCGGCGGCCGCTTCTTCAAGGGCCGCGGCCTGACGTTCGGTGCGCCGCGACAGGTCTTCCGACGCGCTCTTCAATTCGCCGGAGCCGGAGCGGATGGCATTGGCGCTTTCGCCGATATTGGCGATCGTCGCTTCCAGTCCGGCCATGGAATTGTTGAAGTCGATGCGCAGGTGATCGAGCGACGGCACGAAGGATTTCTCGATGCGAAGATCGAGCCTGCCGGCGGCAAGATTGGCAAGACCGGTCGCCAGTGCATCGACCGCTTCTTCCAGTTCCTTGGCGCTTCGCGCCTTTTCCATTTCGCGCTGGGCGCGTTCCTCGTCGAGTTCCTCGCCCTTGCGATGGGCTTCTTCTTCCATACGCTGCTTGTCGAGAATGCCCTGGCGGAAGGATTCCAGCGCGCGCGCCATGGTGCCGATTTCATCGCCGCGGGAAACGGCCTTGATCTCGATGTTGTTCTCGCCGCCGTTGAGGCGTTCCATCAATCCGGCAAGCCCGGTCAACGGTTTGGTGAGGCTGGCGGACACGAAAATGCCAATCAGCGTCATGATCGCCAGCACCGCCAGCGTTGCGGCGGTCGCCCAGAAAGCGAGATCATTGGCAGCTGCCAGAACCTTGCTCTCCTGTTGGCCGATCGCCAGAAGATGCTTCTGGCCAAAGACGGTGACGGGGCGGTAGGCATAGAAAATGTTGCCGGCAGACGTCTTGGCCAGCACCATTCCGGCGTCGTTTGCGCCCGCCAGCGCCGCGAGATTTTCGGAAACGGCGGCGTCCGGGCCGCCGGACAGCACACCGGCGCGGCGTTTGCCTTCAGTGCTCAGAAGGACCGCGTCATCGATGGATTTTCCGGTTTCCTCTGGCGTGACGACGGCGCCGATACGATCCGCCGAGATGCGCATGACGACGGCGCCCTTGCGCTGCAACTGACCCCAGTTAGAGACGGCGAGCGGCATGCCGACCATGGCTGAATCATTCTCGCCGCCGCTGAAACCAGTGGTACTGATGACACCGTCCTTACCGGCTTCGATGCGCTGGAAAAGGTCCTTGAGGGCCGCGTTCTGCGGTTCCGCCACGTTGGTCAGGAAGTTCTTTCCCTTGGTCACGGAGTAAATGATGAGGCCATTCTTGTCGATCACGTAGATGTCGCTGACGCGGGTGTTGCGCCAGACGCTGGCAATGGCGGCGTTGATGGTCGCGTGGCGAATGGCATAAAGCAGTCGCAGTCCCTCGCCATTGAAGGAGGCGCGTTCTTCCTCCGAAACACCGTCGCGGCGAAACGCTTCGATGATGGCGTCTTTTTCCGTCGGCACGACAGTCGTCATCGTTTCGAGCGCCTGCGCAATTGCGGCATTCTGCGACAGTTCGGAAATGCTCTGCTCGACGCGCAGCGTATAGGCGTCGAGTTGCTTGGACTGGTTTCCTGCAACCGTGTCGAGCCTGATTTCGCTGGCGTCGATAAGTCCTGATTTGCCCATCTCATAGGACAGCAGTCCCACGGACAGGCAGGAAACGAGCGTTGCGCCCGTTACAAGCGCTGCAAATTTTGCCTTGATGGACAATGATTTAGTTTTGACAGCAGTCGGATTTACACCCGGCATCCTGTTTCCTCCCCCCAAAAGAACATGCCCATACCGTTGCAAGAATTGCTTACGGTCACGTTAAAAGCGTGGTGAATTGTACGATTATTTTCCCGTTACGCGTGAGGAAATTGCGCGCTGCCACCGAGCCGGCCTCGTTATAAAACTGCAATGGAACAGGCGCATATCGGAAGAAGTTCAACGGCTGTTCATATTCATGCAAGCTTTCCGCGCTCCTTTCCCCGCTACCAGCAATAATGTCTGCAGCGCCCATGCGGATGGATGTGACGGAGCCAGCGTGAAACCCATTCCGGATTTCGCCGTGATCGTGCCCATGCACAACGAAGAGGCGAGTGTCGAGACGCTCGTCGGTGAGATCGTTGCCGCCTGCAGGCCCGTCGGCGATTTCGAAATCGTGGTCGTGGACGATGCTTCCTCCGACGGCACGGTCGGAGCGGTGCTTTCGCTCGCAGATGATTACCCGATGTTGCGGCTGGTGCGGCATGACCGTCAGGGCGGCCAATCGGCGGCGATCCACAGTGGTGTTCAGGCAGCGCGAGCGCCGATCGTCTGCATGCTCGATGGCGACGGCCAGAACCCGCCCGACAATCTGCCAACACTTCTTGGGCCTCTTCTTTCAGCCACCGCACCGCAACGGCTGGGCCTTGTCGCCGGCCAACGCGTCGGCAGGCGGGATACGCTTGCCAAGCGGCTGTCCTCGCGCTTTGCAAATCAGCTGCGCGCCCGCATCCTGAAGGATGGCACGCGCGATACTGGCTGCGGCCTCAAGGCGTTCCGGCGCGACGCCTATCTCGCCTTGCCCTATTTCGATCATCACCACCGCTATTTCCCCGCACTCTTCAGCCGCGATGGCTGGCAGGTCGCCCATGTCGACGTCACGCATCGGCCGCGGCTGCATGGCAACTCCCACTATACCAATATCGGCCGCGCGCTTGTCGGCATTTACGATCTCATCGGCGTGGCGTGGCTGCTGCGTCGGCGAAAGCGCTCGAATTGGGCGGAAACCTTCATAACGGAGACGTCGCCGTGAATGTACCGGCTTTATGGTCCATGCTGCATGTGAACAGCTGGGAGGAATTTCTGTGGGTTTGCACGGGCTTCATGGGCCAGATGCTGCTCACCACTCGCTTCCTGCTTCAGTGGATCTCCTCTGAGCGGGCAAATCGTTCGGTCATGCCCGTGGCCTTCTGGTATTTTTCCGTTCTTGGCGGTCTGGTGCTGTTGTCCTATGCCGTCTGGCGGCGCGACCCGGTCTTCGTCATCGGCCAGGCATCCGGCCTTCTCATCTATTTCAGAAATCTCTGGTTGATCCATGCAGAACGCCGCCAGCATGCATGATGGCGTGGCTCTGCCCCATGTGCAGGCGAGCGAACAGCGCGGCTGGCTGACATTTGCAGTTACGGCGATCGTTGTCGTCACGGCGCTGCGGGTCTTAGCGCTGGCCTTCAATCGGACGGATCTTTTCGTGGATGAGGCGCAATATTGGCTCTGGGGCCGGGAGATGGCGTTTGGCGCCTATTCAAAGCCGCCCCTGATCGGCTGGCTCATCCGTGCCGCAACGATATTGGGGGGCGGCGAGGGCACGTTCCAGGTGCGGTTGGCCGCCCCTGTCGTGCATGGTATTGCGGCTGCGGCCATTCTTGTGCTGGGCCGTATGATCTATGATGTCCGGCTGGCCTCGCTGGCTGCCATGATCTATCTGACGCTGCCGGCCGTAACGCTCGGCAGTCTCCTGATCTCGACCGATACGCCGATGATGCTGTTCATCGTGCTGTCGATGATTGCGGTGCGCAATCTTGCGCTTGCCCGCAGCCAGGGCAGGTCGGGTCTCGGCTGGAGTATCGGTCTTGGCCTCTGTTTCGGCCTCGGACTGATGTCGAAATATGCGATGATCTATTTCCTTCCCTGCTTCATCGCAGCCGGCTGGCTTTGCGACGCCTGGCGCATCCGGCTGCGTGATGCGGCCCTTGCGGCACTGGTCTGTCTTGTCGTCATCGCACCTAATCTGTGGTGGAACGCTGCACATGATTTTATGACCGCACGCCACACGGCCGACAATGCAAATTGGCACGGCCTCCAGCTTAAGGTCGGCTCGGCTCTGGAGTTCTTCTTCTCGCAGGCAGGCGTTGTCGGCCCCTTCGTTTTTGTCGGCATGATCGTCGCGACGATCCGCGCCAAGACGGCGGAAGCCCGTGCGCTGGTCGCTCTCTCGATGCCGATTGTGTTTCTCATTACGGCGCAGGGCCTGATGTCGCGCGCACTCGCCAACTGGGCGGTCGGGGCCTATGCGGCCGGCGTGCTGCTTGCGGTGCCGGTTCTGGCGTCACGGCGTTGGCTTATCGGTTCGACCCTGGTCCTCGGTAGCATTGTTGCGATTGCGTTGCCGCTGATGACCATCGCCGGAACAGGATTGCGCCTGCCGAACGGTGAACTGGCGATGGCGCGGTATCTTGGTCGCTCGGAGCTGGTGTCGACTGGCCTGTCGCGGGCGCGCGAGGCGGGGGCGGATGCCATCGTCGCAAACGATCGCTCGATACTGGCCGAGCTTTTTTACCAGCTGCGGGAGGAGAAACAGGTGCTGCCACGCGCCTTGCCCGAGACCGGCGTCCCTTCCAGCCACTATGCACTTCTTTATCCTCTCAAAGCCGGCGAGGCGAAGAATCCGCTGTATCTGGCAATCGCCGACAGCCTGCCTGCATGTTTTGGCGGTGAGGCGCCGGTTGCGCGCTGGACCGCAGGGCCTGGCTTCGTCGAAGGCCGGGAGATTGGCCTCTGGCGGCTTCCGCTACAATGCATTCCGGGGAATGCCAATGGACAATGATCTCGCCCACATGCGCATTACCATCTGGGTGACGCTCGTCGCGCTGGCGCTTGTCATTCTGTTTGCAACTTTTCCCTCCATTGATCTTCGTTTTTCCGCCCTGTTCTTTTCGCCGATAGGCCAGCCATGGCCCGGGCTGGAGCCCGTACCAGACCGGATTCGCGACACGTTGCGCGAAGGTGTCGAGCTTGCGGCGTTTCTGGCCTTCGTGATGCTGGTCGGCAATCTGCGGCTCGCCGCCCTGCAGCGAACCGGCTGGCGGGTGTGGGCCTTTCTGTGTGGGCCGGTGATCCTTTGCGCCGGGCTCCTCGTCAACGGTGTTCTCAAGGCGATGATTGGCCGTGCGCGCCCATTCAGCGTGACCGAGTTTGGCGGACATCAGCTTTTCACGCCGCCCTTTCAGTTCAGTACGCAATGTTATTCGAACTGCTCTTTTTCGTCCGGTGAAACCGCGCTCATAGCCAGTTTCTTTCTGCCGCTCTGCGTGCTGCTCTGGCCGCGGTTAGAACGGCGCGGACGACTCGTGGCGGGAGGCCTTGCCGCCGCCATGATCGTCCTTATGTCCGGATTGCGCATTACGGCGGGTGGGCATTTCCTCAGCGACGTGGTGATGTCCATCCTGTTTTCGGCGCTGACGACCCTGTTCCTTTACCGAGCGCTGGCGATCAGCCGCCACCGTCACCTTTTCACCGGTGATGCTGTCTCTGCCGATGCAATGAGCCTCTGGCGCAATGGCCGCCATGCCGTGGTTGCGCGTGTCTTACGCTGGTGGCCGAAGATAAAGGCCAGAGCCTCTCGCTTGCAACGGCCGCCGGATCCGGGCGCGGCGCCATCGTGAAGACGTTGACGTTTCCGCTTCATCAGGCAAGGTGAGGGTGAGATTTCATACAATCACGGTGCACTAAAAGGCCGCGCCTAGCAAATAAAGCCGGGCGATTACACAGAGTGAAGTAAGGGGCGTATCTGCCGCGTTCGTCAGTCGAACAGGCCGGAAACCGACTGTTCCTGTGCGGTGCGGTTGATCGCTTCGCCAAGCAGGCCGGCGGTGCTGACCACGCGGATATTGTGCGCGGATTGCACGCCTGTGGTCGGCTGAATGCTGTCGGTGATGACGAGTTCGCGCAGCTTCGAGGAAGCGACGCGCGCGACCGCGCCGCCAGAGAGCACGCCGTGGGTGATATAGGCGGTAACGCTGGTCGCGCCCTTTTTCAGCAGCGCTTCCGCGGCGTTGCAGAGAGTGCCGCCGGAATCGACGATATCGTCGATGAGGATGCAATCTTTGCCCGAGACGTCGCCGATGACGTTCATGACTTCGGATTCGCCGGGACGGTCACGACGCTTGTCGACGATGGCCAGAAGACAGTCGAGGCGCTTGGCGAGCGCGCGGGCCCGAACCACACCGCCGACGTCAGGCGAAACGACCATGACATTGTTGGTGTCATAATGGTCCTTCACGTCGCGGGCGAGAATCGGCGCTGCAAAGAGATTGTCGGTGGGGATATCGAAGAAGCCCTGGATCTGGCCGGCATGAAGATCGAGGGTCAGGACGCGGTCGGCGCCGGCTTCGGTAATGAGATTGGCAACGAGTTTGGCGGAAATCGGGGTGCGGGGCCCTGCTTTGCGGTCCTGGCGGGCGTAACCGAAATAGGGAAGCACCGCCGTAATTCGTTTGGCCGAGGACCGGCGCATGGCATCGATCATGATGAGAAGCTCCATCAGATGATCGTTTGCCGGGAAGGAAGTGGACTGGACGATAAAGACGTCCTCGCCGCGCACGTTCTCGCTGATTTCTACGAATATTTCCTGGTCAGCAAACCGCTTTACAGTGGCATTTCCGAGAGGAACATTAAGATACTTGCAGATCGCTTCGGCAAGGTGCCGGTTCGAATTGCCTGCGAAAACCTTCATTGCGGCCGCCTGTTTCCATGCCATCGCCTTGCGCCACGGGGCTCAATCCACCGTAACCAAGCGTCGTTCAAGGGGAGGAACATCCGGCCGAAAAGCCTTGCCGGATACGCCTTGTTGCCATGCGCGCCTTAATAGCGCTGTTGCTTCCGATTGCAAGAGGACTCCACGCTTTCGCAATGAATTTCCTGAAATCTCTGTGACTTCTCCCGTGTTTTACCTCATCCCCGTTGTGTCTGCTTCCACGACGTGTAGTCGCTGAGCGTCTTGGCGGCGATATCCTGCATGACCCTGTCGGTGACTGCAGCCCAGGGGTCGCTGCCTTTCGCCGCAATGCTTTCCTGCCCCTGAAGGCGGTGGAGGCGCACGCCATTGGCGTCGAGAACGTCCCAGACGTAAACGATATTGACCTTGCCGCCATCGGCGAAGGCGGAGAAGTATCCCTTCAGGATGTTCTCGGCCGAATTGTCATTGGAGGCGCGGATCGTCAGCCCTTTCGCCCGCGCTTCAGCCCCGAGCTGGCGCGACAGCGGTGTGACGGCCTGCACGGGTGCGCCGATGATAGGCAGAAAGCGGATAGAGTTTGTCGGCGAGGCGGGCGCGAGCGACGCCGTTTCCTGGCTTTGTGCTGGTTGAGCAGGGGCAGCGGGCAGGGCAGCGGCCTGGCTCTCGCGGAGCGGCTCGCCGTACTGGTTGCCGTTTGAGATCGCCTGTGCCTGCGCCTGCAACGAGTTCTGCGGCGCATAGGCGGGTACGGAACTTCCGATAGCAGGCGCGCCGGTGGGTGCGCGGTCGGCGGCGGCGGCCATCTGGTCGAGATCGCCCTGCGTCACCGGCGTCGATTGCGAGGCGTTGTGGCCAACATCCACCTGCGGCGTCAGCGCCTCGGTCGTGTTGCAGCCGGACAGGAACAGCACCAGCGCTGGAACAATGATGGCCGGGAAAAGGGAGGTGGCTCCCGTCCGGCTCATGCGATTTTACCTCTCATGTTCCGCTCCTTCGTCCCCAAGGTGGCGCAATGTAAGGGCGGTTTTCCCGGTCTGTCAAACCCGGTGGCGATTTAAGCTGTGAGAAGATCGAGGTTATGGCGCGAGAGGGGTTCGGGAGCACCTTCGGTCGTCAGATAGGTCTGGCCGAGGGTCATGGCCGTGCCGGAATCGGAATCCATCACGATCATATGCACGAAGAGTGTCATGTCGGGCGTGATCTCCTGCGGATTGCCGGCGTGAAACATCTGGTGCTCCATCCAGGAGGGCGAAAAACGCGCGCCGAGCGAATACCCGCAGGAGTTCAGCCGGTGGCGGGTCAAGCCACGCTCGTCCATCACGCGGGCATGCACGTCAAAGACGTCTCCGAACGTGTGCCCGGGGCGCAGCACCTCCTCGATCGCGGTCAGGTTTTGCAGGCAGGCGCTGTAGAGTTCCTTTTGGCGGAAATCCTGTTCGCCGATCACCACCGTACGCATCATGGCGGCGTGATAATGGGCGCTGACGCCAGCCCATTCCAGTGTCAGCTGATCCTTGCTGTCGAGGACGCGACGGCCTGCCTTGTAGCGGCAAAGAAGCGCATCCGCGCCCGAGCCGATGATGAATTCGTTGGCGGGATAGTCCCCGCCGCCGGCCAGAACCGCGCCCTGCATCGCCGCAAGAATGGCAGCTTCGTCCGCGCCGGGCTTGATGAGCGGCAGTGCAGCATCCAGAGCCTCATCGGCCAATTGGCCGGCCTTGCGGGCATAGGCGATTTCGGCGGGACTTTTGACGAGCCTGAGGGTGCTGACGAGATAGGATGCATCAACCATCTGGCCGAAGCTGGCAAGCTGGTTGTCCAGCAGGCGGGCGACCCGGCCGGTCATGCCGTGGGTGTCGTATTCCACGCCGATCTTGGCACCCAGAAGGTCGAGGTCGCTCAGCAGGTTCTTGAGATCGAGGGTGGGGTCGGCGTTCGGCCGGTCAACCCATAAAAGGATGTTTTCGATGATGGAGGTGTTGCGGGCCTGACGCAGATCCGCCGAGCGTGTCAGCAGCGTCATGGAGCCATCCGATTTCACCACCAGCGTCTGGAAGAAGCAGTAACCGAACGTGTCGTAGCCGGTCAGCCAGTACATGCTTTCCTGCGCAAACAGGAGAACGGCATCCAGCTTCTCC
The DNA here is from genome assembly GCF_052686535.1 of Agrobacterium sp. DKPNP3. Taxonomy (NCBI): domain Bacteria; kingdom Pseudomonadati; phylum Pseudomonadota; class Alphaproteobacteria; order Hyphomicrobiales; family Rhizobiaceae; genus Agrobacterium; species Agrobacterium sp. DKPNP3. The sequence continues at coordinate 49,472 of NZ_JBQYSN010000022.1, forward strand.
TCGGCCATTTTTGCGAGCAACCGCTCGCGACGGGCATCGAATTCCGAAAGCTCGAAGTGCAGGGCCATCTTAGTCCTCCAGAATTGCAATTGCAGAAATCTGCCGTCCGTAATCGGGTTCGGCGCGGTGGGTGGTGCGGCGGTAGGAGTAGAACCGCTCTTCGTCTGGATAGGTGCAATGGCCGAGATTCTCCGCCTTCACGCCTGCCTTGGTCAGACGGTCGACGGTGAATTGCTTGAGATCGAAGAGCGCGTGTCCCTGTTTTTCCGTCCCGGCGAAATAAGAGGCATAGGCCGGATCGATATCCACGAACCGCGCCACATATTCCGGCCCGACTTCGTAATTGTCCTGGCTGATCGACGGACCAAGCGAGGCGGCGACACGCTCGCGGCTGGCGCCGAGCTTTACCATCGCTTCGATGGTGTTTTCGAGCACGCCAAAGAGGGCGCCCTTCCAGCCGGCATGGGCAGCGCCCACCACGCCCGCCTGTGCATCCGCAAACAGGATAGGACCGCAATCGGCGCTCAGGACGCCAAGCACGAAGCCTGGTGTTGCCGTGACCATCGCGTCCGCCTGCGGGCGGCTGCCATCATAATTGGCGTCGATGATGACGACATCGGGCGAGTGGACCTGATGCACGGTTGCGAGACGATCGGCGGGAAGGCCAAACCATTCCGTCACACGGCGGCGGTTTTCCGTGACCCTTTCCGGTTCGTCGTGGGAACCGAGGCCGACGTTGAGGCCCCGATAAAGCCCCTCCGACACGCCGCCCTGACGGGTGAAAAAACCATGGCGGACGCGATTTTGACCTGACGCGGCGAGCAGCGGAGACTGGAGCGGGAGCGGCAGCGTAACGTTCGGCATTGGGTGGGAATTCCTTGGAGAATATCGCTGTTGACCAGTGAGATAGGGTTGAGCGAGATGTTTCCGGTTGCCGCGGCGTTGCGCGGCGGTGTGATGCAGTGTGCCTGCGTCGTGTGTCACGACGATGTTGGCCCAGAGCCTGTTGCGCTGTCAATCCACCGGACGAAACGGCAGGAGATGGATCGCGGGACTTGAAACGGCAACGACCTTGAAAAGTTCCCCCATCTTGCCGGCCCCTTCGCCGGCAAGACGGTTCACGGCTTCGGCAATCGCAAGTGTCTGGTCCGGTGTCGCCTTGGCGGCGAGCGCGCCGGCCCTTTCCTTGAGGCCAAGGCCATAGAGGAAGTCGCCCTGCCTCAATGTTCCGTTGACGTGCGCGCCAGTCGCCTGCGCCGTCTTCACAAGGCTTTCGAAATCGACGTGGCTGGTGAGGTCCGCCTCGCCGGGATGGGCGAGCGGCGGATCGAAGGCGTGGTTACGCATGGCCTGCAGCGTATCGCCATAACCGGCAACGAGGTGGCCGTAATCGATGGCGAGCGCGGTGCCGCCATGGGCAGACAGGCGCTGGCAGATGGCGGTCATCACAGCTTCGCGGGCGGGAGAAATCTCGAATATGGTGCCAAGGGGCTGCCGGTCGGGCTGCGGCGGCAGCAGGCTGGGATCAATGCCTGCAAGGCCGGTTGAAAAGACGAGGTCGTCATTCGCATCTAGGCTGACGACCCTTTCGCGGAACCCCTGTGGGGTCTTCACGAATTGCCGGATCGGGATCGCGTCGAAGAGCTCGTTTGCCACCAGCAGCAGAAAACCGGCGGGCACATCGTCGAAACTATCGTGCCACGTCAGCTTATCCGCATGTGCCCGCAACGTTTCTTTCTGTGCCTCGGTAAGGCGCGGGCTCGTCTCGACCAGACGGACCTGCATTGTCTCATAAAGCGGTGGCGCGATGCGGCGGATCACCCGCAGCATGTCCGACATCATGGTGCCACGGCCGGGTCCGATTTCCACCAGCTGTGCTTGCGCCGGTGCGCCATGCCGCTGCCATGCGTGGACCACGAAGACGCCGAGCATTTCGCCGAAAAGCTGGCTGACTTCGGGCGCGGTTATGAAGTCACCCGAACGGCCGAAGGGTTCGCGGCTTTTGTAATAACCGTGTTCGGGATCGGCGAGACACAGCGAGAAGTAATCCGTGACGCTGAGCGGACCATTAAGCCGGATAAGGGATTTGACGCGGTGCGCGAGCGGTGTGGTCATGGCTGGCCATACCAATCAGGCAGTTTTTGCGGCGCTGCGCGCCCGCAGGATCGCCCAGAGACCCAAAAGGAACATCGGCGTGGACAGCACCATGCCCATCGTCAGCCAGTTGCCGGCGAGATAACCGATCTGGGCATCCGGTTCGCGGAAGAATTCCACGAAGATGCGCGATAGCGCGTAGCCGCAGACGAAGATGCCCGTGACGGTGCCCGGCTTTTTCAGCGACTTGAAGGCATAGATGGCAATGGCCAGAAGAATGACCAGAACGAGCCCTTCGAGGCCGGCTTCATAAAGCTGGCTGGGATGGCGCGCAAACGGCCCGCCCGTCGGAAACACCACGGCCCACGGCACGTCGGCAATGCGGCCCCACAGCTCGCCGTTGATAAAATTGGCGATGCGGCCGAACAGCAGACCGATCGGCGCAACGGCGGCGACGATGTCGAACATGCTCCAGACCGGGATGCCGCTTCTGCGGGCGAAAAGGATCATGGCGATCGTCGTGCCGATCAGTCCGCCATGGAACGACATGCCGCCGTTCCAGATTTCGATGGCCCGGATGGGATTAGCGGCAACGGCCGCCAGATCGTAAAACAGGATGTAACCGATGCGCCCGCCGAGCACGATGCCGCCGGCTGCCCAGAGAATGAAATCGTCAAGATGCTGGGCCGAGATGGGCGAGACGTCGTTCGGCCACAGTCGATCCGTGCGGGCGAGGCGCCGCGCGTAAAGCCAGCCGAGCATGATGCCCGCGACATAGGCAATGCCGTACCAGTGTATCGCCAGAGGCCCGATGGACAGCGCTATCGGATCGATATTCGGGAATGGCATGATGGCGAGAGAGGTGGGAGCGGCTATCAATCCGTATATATTCCGTCATCGTTGCTGGGCGGACAATGGATCGATCCATTGTCGCAAAGGGCCGGGCGATGATGCTCACCGGCCCCCTGACGCCATGGAAAATGGCGATTGCTGTCGCGGCGGTCAAGGTGATTCTTTAAGCTTTGGCTTAACCTGCCGCAGGCGGCGCAAGCTCTCGGGAATTTTCGATTTTGCTTGCAAGGTGGCGGTGGAGTGCCTACCTGAATGCTATCAACAGCGGGCAAGACGATGCCCCTGAACCGACGAAGGACAAGCGCCATGAGCACGACAGGCACCAATCGTTTTCTGGATGAATTCGCCAAGCTGATGACCGATGCGGCAGGTGCCGCGCAGGGTGTGCGCAAGGAAGCGGAAGCGGCGTTGCACGCGCAGGCGGATCGCTGGCTGAACAGTCTGGATGTCGTCCGCCGCGAGGAATTCGACGCGGTTCGCGAGATGGCCATTCAGGCCCGGGATGAAAATGACGCGCTGCGCGCCCGCATAGAGGCTCTCGAAGCAAGGCTCTCGGCCGCGAAAGACTGATTTTTTCCGCTTTTCCTCAGAAGCCCCGGATCGCAGGCGATTCCGGGGCTTTTCGTTTTTTAAGCCCCTCCCGGCAACGTGACCTTCGGTTGCCGAAAATTGCCTTTCGACGCGAATTTTTTGTGCCTGTGGACACTTCCAAAAAACGCAATCGGCAGAGTCGCTTAAGACTCTCGCCTGAGGTGATGGGCAAGAAGATATCCACTGTTCAAAAGGTAAAAATGGCGGGCGAGGGGTGGCAGCGGGACTCGGCCATTATACACTGATTTTAAATGATGATTCGAAAAGACCGGTAAGCTCCAGACAGGGTGAATGCGTAATTCTGGTGGTGTCGGGCAATCGTCTCAAATGTTTATCCCGGTTGGTATGTGCGTTTTGTGCCCGGCGTTCAAAACACGACATTCTGACCGGCTGAGAAGGTGCCGCATGAGTCTGATAGAATTTGAAATTGAGCGTCAGTCCAATCCCGTCGATATGATCGAGATTGTCGCTGCCTCGAATGACTGGTCGTTCGAGCGTTCGGGCGAGGACGAGATCGCCATGACTGTGGCGGGCCACTGGGCCGATTATCACGTTTCATTTGCATGGATGGAAGATTTCGAAGCGCTGCATCTTGCCTGCGCCTTCGACATCAAGGTGCCGGACCACCGTGTCAACGAAGTCATTTGCCTGCTGTCGCAGGTCAACGGTCAGGTGCTGATGGGTCATTTCGACCTGTGGCGTCAGGAAGACGTCGTGATCTTCCGCCAGTCGCTGCTTCTCTCCGGTGGTGCCGAGCCGAACAACCAGCAGGTGGAAGTTCTGCTTTCGAGCGCGCTGGAGGCCTGCGAGCAATATTATCAAGCATTCCAGTTCGTCGTCTGGTCTGGACTCGATGCTAAAAGTGCAATCGAAGCGGTCATGTTCGAGACCGTGGGAGAAGCGTAAAATGGTATACAAGGCTTCCGGGCCACTCGTTCTGGTGGGCGCCGGCAATATGGGCGGCGCCATGCTGTCCGGCTGGCTGAAGAAGGGTGTGCCGGGATCGAAGGTCATCGTCATTGATCCGCGCCCTTCCGACGCCATGCGCACGACGATTGCGGAGGCCGGCGCGTCACACAGTGAAACCGTTCCCGATGGGGTGAAGGCCGGCGTTCTTTTCGTGGCGGTGAAGCCGCAGATGATGGATGCCGTGCTGCCATCGCTAAAGCCCCTGCTGGGGCCGGAAACTGTCCTCGTTTCCATTGCCGCCGGCACGACGATTGCGACTTTTGTCTCGCATTTCGGAGAGGTTGCCGCGGTCCGGGCGATGCCCAACACGCCGGCGATGGTCGGCCGCGGTGTCACCGGCGCTTATGCCAACGCTCTCGTTACTGGCGAGCTGAAAAGCGTCGTGGACGGGCTGCTGAAGGTGAGCGGCCCTGTCGAATGGGTCGACGCCGAAAGCGATATCGATGCGGTGACTGCGGTTTCGGGAAGCGGACCGGCTTATGTCTTCTATTTGGTGGAATGCATGGCGGAAGCCGGTCGCAAGGCGGGGCTTCCGGCCGACATTGCCATGCGTCTCGCGCGTGAAACCGTTGCCGGTGCCGGCGAACTCCTGCATCAATCCGCCGATGAGGCATCACGCCTGCGCCAGAATGTGACCTCGCCCGGCGGCACCACGGCTGCCGCGCTTGCCGTGCTGATGGCCGATGATGGTATGCAGCCGTTGTTCGACAGGGCCGTCGCTGCTGCTAAAACCCGCGCTGAAGAACTGGCGGGCTGAAGGGAAAGGCCATGAGCGAGCAGATTTCCTATGCTGATTTCGAGAGGGTCGATATCCGCGTCGGCACCATTGTCGAAGCTGAACCTTTTCCCGAAGCGCGCAAGCCGGCAATCAAGGTAAAGATCGATTTCGGACCCGACATCGGCATCAAGAAATCCTCGGCGCAGATCACGGTGCATTATACGCCGGAAAGTCTGGTCGGCCGGCAGGTGCTGGGCGTGGTGAATTTTCCGCCGCGCCAGATCGGCCCTTTCCGGTCCGAAGTTCTCACGCTTGGTTTTGCAGATGCGAACGGCGATATCGTGCTGGCCGCGGTTGAGCGTCCGGTGCCGAACGGCGAGAAAATGTGCTGACGCGAATACGCGGTTGAGGCGTCACGCCGGAATTTTGACGATAACTCTCAAGCCGCCCAACGGGCTGTCATCCAGCGTCACATCGCCGCCGTGGCTGCGGGCAATATCGCGCACGATGGAGAGGCCAAGGCCCGTTCCGGAAGCATTGAGGTTGCGCGCCTCGTCCAGCCGGAAGAACGGCTTGAACACATCTTCGCGTGAGATTTCAGGGATGCCGGGACCATCGTCGTCAAAGGTCATGATGATGGAACGTGGCGCCTTGCGGATATCGACGTGGAGATTGTTGGCGTAACGCCGCGCATTTTCAGCCAGATTCGCAACGAGACGCGACAGGGCGTTCGGACGGGCGATGATCCTCTCGATATTATAAAGCTCGTAGCTGAACTTCTTGCCGTGCAGTTCGAAATCATGGCCAATTTTTTCGAGAAGTGCCGGAAGTTCCAGCGTGCCGACATCCTCTTCGACATCGGTGCGGGCGAAGGTCAGATAGGCCTCCAGCATGGACTGCATGTCCTCGACATCCTTATCCAGCCCTTCGAGGTCGGGATTGTCGCCGGCGAGCGCCAGTTGCAGCTTGAAGCGGGTGAGGATGGTGCGCAGGTCGTGGCTGACGCCGTTCAGCATGGCGGTGCGCTGCTCCATCTGCCGCTCGATTCGCTCGCGCATGAGGATGAAGGCCAGGCCGGCGCGCCGCACCTCGTCTGCGCCGCGCGGGGAGTAGCCGCTCATCTTCTGGCCCTTACCGAAGTTTTCGGCCGCCTTTGCCAGCGCCTCGATGGGCTTGATCTGGCCGCGCAGGAAAAGGATGGAAATAGCGATCAACACCAGCGAAGCGCCGACCATCCAGACCAGAAAGATATGCGTGTTGGAGGCATAGGCCGAGCTGCGGCTGGTAAAGACACGGAGTGTCTTGTTTTCCAACTGCACGCGGATTTCGACAAGCGAGCCGTTGCCATAGGTGTCGATCCAGAACGGACGGCCGATCTGCTGTTGCAACTGATCTGCAAGGATCCTGTCGAGGATCGAAAACAATGGCTCTGGCTTTGGTGCGGGCAGCTCTGTCTTGGGCTCGATATAGACACTGAGATCGAGCTTCTCGCGGGCGATGCGGATGACGCGCTGATAATCGTCCTCCTCCGGGTCCGTCTGTAGCAAGGCGATGATTGCCGAGATATCGCGCGTGACCGCTGCCGAAAGGCGTTCCGTCACCAGCTGCCAGTGGCGCTCCATGAAAACGGCCGCGACAACGGCCTGAAGCAGGATCATCGGCAGGATGATGATGAGCAGCGAGCGGGTGTAAAGACCTGTCGGCAGCCAGTGGCGCAGCCATCTGCCGAAGGAGCGCCAGGCCTTTGCCACGGGACTCTTTTTGAACGTGTCGAGAAAATCGAGGCTCGCCATGGTCGTGCGTTCGCCCTTCCTTGGGTGCTCGTCAGTCCACGCTCAGGCGGTAACCGATGCCGCGCACCGTTTGCAGATAAACAGGATTGGCAGGGTCGTCCTCGATCTTGCGACGAAGACGGTTGATCTGCACGTCGATGGTTCTCTCGCCCACGTCCGATTCCGCTTCGACCAGTTCGTGTCGGGGAATCGTGTCGCCGGCGCGCAGCGCAAATAGCAGCATGATCTCCTGTTCGCGGTCCGTCAGCCGGATTGTTTCCGGACCGCGTCGCAATTCCTTCTTCGGGATGGAGAAGCTGTAGGGGCCGAACATGATCTGTTCGATCTTCGGCGTATCGGGCGAGGTGTTGCGCCGCAGGATATTGTTGATACGCAGTACGAGTTCGCGCGGATCAAACGGCTTGGCGAGATAGTCATCAGCCCCCGCTTCAAGGCCGGCAATGCGCGAATCCGCTTCCGACCGGGCGGTCAGCAGAATGACCGGCACGGATTTGTTTTCGTTGAGCGAGCGGGTGAGCGACAACCCGTTCTCGCCGGGCATCATCACATCGAGGATAAGAAGATCGAAGCGGATACCGACCATCTTGCGCCGCGCCTCGGCGGCATCGGCAGCGACAGAGATGCGATATCCCTTATCGCCAAGGAAGCGTTGCAAGAGATCGCGGATACGCGCGTCGTCGTCAACGATCAGGAGATGGGCCGCGTCGTCATCGGCCGGTAGACGTTTTGCCGGAGCGTGCGCCATGGTCACTCGTCCTCCGCGCTCGCCGTCATCGCGGCGGGGCTGCGCATCTGTGCAAGGAACTG
>NZ_JBQYSN010000023.1:0-56512 GCF_052686535.1 Agrobacterium sp. DKPNP3
GCCGGCCATGGCCGCTGCGGCGGCGATCGCCGGTCATTTCGTCGATGTGCGCGAATGGCAATAATCATCCCAGCTCGCTGATGGCAAAAACCCCGGAGCGATCCGGGGTTTCGTTTATTCGGAGATGATCTTGACACGCTGTCCGGGCTGGAGCGTGGCGGTTGCGCTCATCGCATTGATCATCCGGAACATGTCGAGCTTGCGCTCTGTGCCCATCATCCGGGCTGCCATCGTGGCCACGGTTTCGCCGGGCTTCACCGTCACCACCCGCACCCTCAGCGGCTTGAGCGACGCGATCTCCTGAGGCGTCATCTTGCGAAAACTGGTGCGCAAGGTGTTGGCGATGGAGTCGAGCTGCGTATTACCCTTCGGCACCGCCGTCAGGAACCGGAATATCTGGTCGCCGACGCGAATGACGGTTACGTCAAAATCCCATTTATCGGCACTTGCGCGGGCCGTTGCCGCCTCGAGGCCATTGATCTGCGTTTCCCTGACGGTCTCGGGCAGCAGGCCGGCAACCCAGCCGCTGGTCAGGTAGTTGCCAAGGCTCGTCTGCTTCGGGTCCGCCACGCCGTCAAAGCGGATTGCCACGTCACCCGGACCCGTCGCCAGCACGGCCTCGACTTTGTTGTCGATGACGAAACCTTCCGGCACATCGAAACGAATGCCGAGCGTGCCGTGCAGGAATGTCTGGCCGCGGACATAACCTTCCTGCGGACTGTCGCCGTAGAGCAGGCCGTCTATGCCATCGAGGAACCAGTCGCGGCCACGATCCCCGACCTGGCCTTCCTGGCCGAAGGCGCGCGCATGGCGGCGTGCAAGCTCGATGCGCTGCGGCGTGTTGGGGTGGCTGGAAAGGAAATCGAGGCTCTGATCGTTTTCAGGGTCGGCCGAGGAAAACCGCGCATAGGCCGCCATGGAATCCAGGAACCGAGGCGAAGCAAAGGGGTCGTAACCCGCCTCGCCAAGCATGCGCACGCCGATGACGTCCGCCTGCAATTCCTGCTGACGGGAAAACGCCGCGAGCCGCAGCTTACCGCGCGCCAGAGCCTGCTTGCCGGCGAGATCGCTCGAAAGCACCTCGGCGACGACGCGGCTGGCAATGACCTCCGCCTCTTCGCGGCGTTGGCGTTCGATGCCATGATTGGCGGTGACGTGGCCCATTTCATGCGAAAGCACGGCTGCCACTTCAGATGCATCGTTGGCAAGCGCAAGAAGCCCGCGCGTCACGTAGAGATACCCACCCGGCAGCGCAAAAGCGTTGATGGCTGGCGAGTTCAAGATGGTAATGCGGTAAGACTGCTGCGGATTCTCCGAGACGGCCGTCAGCGCCCCCGCAATGCGGGCGACAAGCCGCTCCGTCTTCGCATCGCGATATTCGCCACCGTAGCTCGCCACGATGCGCGGATGCTCACGCGCGCCCATCTGGGCACGAGGATCGTTCTTCTGAACCTGTTCCACGGTCTGCGGATTGTCCGAAGGACGCAAGGTGGATTGGTAGGCAGGACTGAACAGGGACTGGCAGGATGATAGCAACACCGCGGACGCCGCCAACGCGGAACAGGCAGCAACCATTCTCCCGGAACGGCGACGTCCTGACCGGGAAATGAGCCCCCCCTGTGCAGTCATGCTATTTCTCATTCTCTCTGCCTGCCCCTAACGTTCCTGATCATCCGTTAATTGCAGACCAGAATAACAGATTCGCCCCAAAGGGCGATGAATGCCAAAACGGTAAAAACGATCCATCCAGTGCGGAATATTCCTGAAGAACCCAATACTTCCCATCTTTTCTCGGGCAACAACTAGAAACTGGCAAGTGCAAATTCGCGTCATTGAAGTCACCCGAAGCGATTGCCAGCGGCACGCGTCGAAAATAAGGCGGTCACCCGTTCAGGAAACTGTCAACCGCCTTCACATTTTGTGTGACAAAGAAATCTTGGGTCGACCCCGTATAGACAACGCGGCCTTGATCAAGAAAAACCACCTTCTGCGCCAGCTTTTTGATGTCTTCGGGATGGTGCGTGACAATAATCACTGTGTTTTTTGTTTCATGATGCAAGTCGAGCAGGAGCGACGTCATGCCGGCCCGCAGGCCCGGATCGAGGGCCGCAAAAGGCTCATCAAGCAGCATGACCGGCTTTTTCCTCACCAGTGCGCGCGCCAGCGCCGCTCTCTGCCTCTCTCCGCCGGAAAGCGTGCCCGGCAGGCGTTTGTCGAACCCGGTGAAACCGACCCTTGCCAGTGCCACCTCGATCCGTTGCCGGTCTTCCGGTCGCAGTCGCAATCCAGGGCTCACACCCAAAGCAACATTGGTGAAGATATCGAGATGGGCGAAGAGATTGTTGTCCTGAAAGATCGATGAGACCGGTCGTTCGGAAGGATCAAGGCCTGTTGCATCACGCCCATCGATCATCACGCGACCGGAATCGGGTTCCTCGAAACCGGCGACGAGATTGAGAAGCGTCGATTTGCCTGAACCCGATGCGCCGACGACCGCAATGATTTGCCCTTGCGGGAAGGTGCAGTCCAGCCGGAAATCCTGCGTTCCGAGTCGCAGCCTGACCTCCTCCAGCTTCACTGCGAAATCTTTCTCCGTCATATGTTGGCCCTTGCGGATTGGGATTGTCGTGAGACGCCGCCCGCGGCCAGCAGCAGGCAGACGACCCCGAGAAGGAAGGCATAACCGGCCGCGTCGTTTGTCCGGTAGCTGCCCATGCTGCTATAGACCAGCCAGGGCAATGTTACAAAATCCTCCGAACCGAACAGCGCGACCGCGCCGAGATCACCCAGCGACAGAGCCATGGCGAAGGAGAACGCCATGGCGAGCGGTCGCCACAGGACCGGCAGATCGGCAATCCTTAATCGCCTCACGCCCTCAAGGCCAAGACTGGCAGAAAGCCGACCAGTGCGCAGGAAATGACTGGCAAAGGCTGGCTCCAGCACCCGCATGGCAAGCGGCAAAGCCATCAGCACGTTGATGAGCGCCACGAGAAAGGGCGCCTGAAAGGTGGCATCGCCAATACCGCGCAACAGCAAAAACCACCCGCTGCCCAACACGACCGGTGGCACCAGCAGCACGAGCGAAGACCCGGCACCAAACATGGCCGACAGGGCGCGCAGGGGCCGCCACACCCGCCGCCTCAAGCCTATCGCCTGACGCGCGCCGATGATCGCCACGCAGCAGACGATGACGAACGTCGCCGAAAGCATGGCGATTGCAAGGCTGGTCATCGCCGCCCGCCGGAAAATTGGCGCGGACAGAAGGCGCGGCAGGTCGGAACTCAGTCCCGAGACGGCGATGGCGATAAGCGGCAGGCTAATGAAGAGAACGGCAAGAGTGATAGCCCCACCATCCCATAGATGGACACCAATGCCCCGGCCGTCGAACCGGCGAAGGGGCCGGCCAAGCGACGGAATCTCGGCCTCAGCGGAAGGAAGGAGCGCAAGAAGGCCAAGGAGAATGGCGGTGAGCGCAATTTGCAAGACAGACAGCGCGATCGCCCGCTGCGGATCGAAATCGAACCGCAGGGCCTGATAGATCGCCACCTCAAGTGTGGTGGCGGCCGGTCCGCCGCCCAGCAGCAGCACGAGCGTGAAGCTGGTCGCGCACAACATGAAAACGAGGCCGGCGATGCCGGGCATGACCCGAGCGACCGCTGGCCATTCGATAAAACGGAAAGTCGAAACCGGCCCCATGCCGAGACTTGCCGCCATGCGCCAATATTCGCCCGGAATCCGCTCCAGCGTCGCCAGCATCAGCCGGATCGAAAGCGGAAGATTAAAGAACACATGGGCGATGAGGATGCCGGAAAGACCGTAAATGCTGAACGGCTCGTCAAGGCCGGCGGACGTCAGGACGGTGTTCAACAACCCCTGCCTGCCCCAGATGGTGATAATGCCGAAGGCGCCGACGATGACAGGCAGCCCCATCGGCACCGCCATCAGCCTGATCACCCAGATCCGCCCGGGAAAGGCCCGGCGTCGGCCAAGCGCCAGCGCTACCGGCAGCCCCAAGACAATGGAAAAAACCGTAGAGAGCGTTGCCTGATATAGTGTGAAACGCAGGATACGCAGCGTATAGGGATCCATCACCCCGGCGGCCGATCCTCCCGCATCGAAGGTAAAAAGGGCTGCGACAGCGAGCGCCATGAACAGGAAAACGGCGGCAAAAGCCGCCGTTCCGAGGATGATCGACCGTCGATAATCCCGACGCAACATCATGCGGAAGCGTGCCTCTTGCTCAGTTCATGCTCATGGCGGCAAGCCATTCGTCGATCCACACTTTGCGGTTCTTCGCCACCTCTTCCGGATCCATCAGAAATGTCTTCTGCGGCACCACAAGCTTTGAAAACGCCTCCGGCAGCGGCTTGGAGGTGGCCGCGGCCGGCATCATCCAGTTGTTTTCGGGAATGGCATCCTGAAAGCCCGGCGTGAGCGTGAACGCAAGGAACTGCTTTGCCAGCTCCTTGTGCGGCGCATTTTTGAGAAGGCCGGAAACCTCTATCTGGATGTAGTGACCTTCAGAGAACGGCGCGGCTTGGTACCGATCAGTTTTTTCAGCAACCATGTGATAGGCAGGAGAGGTCGTGTAGGACAGCACCATCGGCACCTCACCCTTGGTGAATAGGCCATAGGATTCTGACCAGCCCGGCGTGACGGTCAAAATGCGCTTTTTAAGCTTCGCCCAGGCTTCAGGGGCCTTGTCGCCATAGACGGACTTTACCCACAGCAGCAGCCCAAGCCCCGGCGTGGAGGTGCGGGGGTCCTGAATGACGATTTTTTGCGAAGGATCCCCTTCCACCAGCTCTTTCAGGCTTGCCGGCGGTATCTTGACGGTCTGCGTGTCGTAGATGACGGCGAAGTGACCATAGTCATAAGGCACAAAGACATCGTCCTTGTAACCGCCCGGCACCTTGGCAGCCGAGGCGTCAATTCCGCTGACATCAAAAAGCCCGGTCTGTTTGGCTTCCGCGATGAGATTTGTGTCGAGACCAACCACGACATCGGCTTTGGACCCAGTGCCTTCGAGCTTTAACCGGTTGAGCAGCGCGACACCATCCGCCACACCGACGAAATTGACCGTGCAGTTGCAGACCGTCTCAAAAGCTTCCTTCACTTTAGGGCCTGGACCCCACTCCGAAACAAAGCTTTCATAGGTATAAACAGTGAGCTCTTGTTTGTCCTGCGCCTCAGCAAAACCGAGCAGAAGCAGCAAAGCGACGATGACAGAATTCGGAAAAAAACGACGGCGCACGGGCATCTCCTCAAACAAAAAGGGAAATAGCCGCCTGTCCAAAAGCCGTCTAATCCCTCCGCCGGTATGAACCGGATCAGGTTCTTCGGGTTGGCAAGCCTCTCAGCCTTCTGCACAAAAGCGCACAAGACACCCCGTTAGATCAAGATGATGGTGTAGTCCCCTCGCCTTATCTTGGCAAGATGGCTCGTCTCAGCCCTGCTGCGTCATATGCACGAGTTCCCAGACATGCCCGTCGGGATCCTGGAAGCTGCCGGCATACATGAAGCCGTGGTCCTGAACCGGCTTCCAGCCGTTGCCACCAGACGCGAGGGCCGTTGCGATCATCCGGTCGATTTCCTCGCGGCTGCCGGCGGAAAGACAGGTTAACACCTCGGTGCTGCTTTTGGCGTCGGCAATCTCACCGTTGATGAAATCGCGAAAACGCTCTTCCTGAAGAAGCATCACGAAGATGTTCTCTTCTACGATCATGCAGAGCGTGCGGTCGTCGGAATATTCCGGATTGAAGCTGAAACCGAGTGCCGTGAAGAAGTTTCTCGATACTTCGATGCTCTTGACCGGCAGGTTGACGAAAATCATGCGCATTTCAGACCTCCTCCATGAAGAGCGGGCATAGAACGTCAATTCCGCCTGTGTGTCAAAGCGCGGATGGACCAGTTACGCTGCATCAGCCCTCCAGCTCCTCGCGCAGCATCTCAAGCTCCAGCCATTCCTCTTCCATGGCCTCCAGCTTGTCACGCAGCTTTTCCATTTCCTGCGCCAGTTTGTTGAAGGTCGTCTGGTCCTTGGCAAAGAGTTCCGGGTCAGCCATACGCTGTTCCCGTTTTGCGATCTCTTCCTGGGTCTTCTCAATCTCCTTCGGCAGATTTTCGAGCGCGAATTTCTGCTTGAAGGAGAGTTTACCCTTCGTCTTTGCAGGCTCCTGCGATGCCGAGGCGGAAGATGACGCTTTCGCCTTTTCCTGCTTCTCCGCCTTGCGCTTTTCGTCCGCAGCACCCTTGCGCTGCGCCATCATGTCAGAATAGCCGCCGGCATATTCGATCCAGCGCCCGTCAGGCTGGTCGGGATTAACAGGCGCGATCGTGGAGGTCACGGTGCGGTCGAGAAAATCGCGGTCGTGGCTGACGAGGATGACCGTGCCGGAGAAGCCGGCAACGATTTCCTGCAGGAGGTCGAGCGTTTCGATATCGAGATCGTTGGTGGGCTCGTCGAGGATCAGAAGGTTGGTCGGCCGCGCCAGAATACGCGCGAGAATGAGGCGCGCGCGTTCGCCACCGGACAGGTTGCGAATGGGCGTGCGGGCCTGTTCCGGCTGGAACAGGAAATCTTTCATGTACCCCGTCACATGCTTCAACTCGCCGTTAACGAGCAGGTTTTCCCCGCGGCCATCGGTCAGATAATGCGCGAGCGTATCGTTCGGGTTGAGATCCTCGCGCTTCTGGTCGAGCGTCGCGATCTCCAGATTGGTGCCGAGCTTCACCGTGCCGCTATCCGGCTCGAGCTGGCCCGTGAGCATCTTCAGGAGCGTCGTCTTGCCGGCACCGTTGGGGCCCACGAAACCGATGCAGTCACCGCGATGGACACGCAGCGAAAACGGCGCGACGATGACGCGCTCGCCATAGGCCTTGGTGATGCTGTCGGCCTCGATGACGAGCTTGCCGGACTCTCGACCCTCCGTCACGGTTGCCTGGACGGAGCCCTGCGGCCCCTTATGGCCGCGATATTCCGCGCGCATTGCCTGAAGCTCGCCGACGCGACGCATGTTGCGCTTTCGCCTTGCGGTCACACCGTAGCGCATCCAGTGTTCTTCGCGCTCGATGGCCTTGCCGAGCTTGTGCTGCTCCAGCTCTTCTTCTTCCAACACCTTGTCGCGCCATTCCTCGAAATGGGCAAAGCCACGGTTGAGGCGGCGCGACTGGCCGCGATCGAGCCAGACGGTGGAAGTCGAGACCTTTTCGAGAAAGCGACGGTCGTGCGAAATCAGCACCAGCGCACTGCGTGTCTGCTGCAACTCGCTTTCCAACCATTCGATGGTCGGCAGGTCCAGATGGTTGGTTGGCTCGTCCAGCATCAGAATATCGGGTTCCGGCGCCATGACGCGGGCCAGGGCCGCCCGGCGGGCCTCGCCGCCGGAAAGGCTCTCCGGATTTTCCTGTCCGGTGAGGCCAAGATGTTCGAGAAGATAGGTGACGCGATAGGGATCGTCGCCGGGCCCGAGCCCCGCTTCGGCATAGGCCTGAACCGTATCGTAACCGGCAAAGTCCGGGGCCTGTTCGAGATAACGGATCGTCGCGGCCGGATGCCGGAACACCTCGCCCGACTGCGCCTCGACGAGACCCGCGGCAATCTTCATCAGCGTGGACTTGCCCGAGCCATTGCGTCCGACAAGGCAGATGCGGTCGCCCGGCTCTACCTGAAGATTGGCGCCGTCGAGCAGCGGGGTCACGCCGAAGGTCAGCTTGATGTCATCGAGTTTCAGAATTGGGGGTGCCAAGGCATCAGGCTCCGGTCAGATCATAGGGGCGGGCAAGCACGATGGCTTTTCCGCTTTTCAGCGAGAAATGCACGAGCCCGCCATTCGCGACATTGGAAATAGTGCGGGAAGAGCCGAAAGCAAGCGCAAAATCGTCCAGCGGATAGCGCACATTGCCGATATCGAGCCCCTCAAGGGCCGTAAAGCCGGCAACAGAGAACAGCGAAGCGGGCGGCAGATCGATATCCATCGAACCGGGGAGCAAGGGGCGTGCCTCTTCTTCGCCGGATGTCAGTGTCACTTCAAGACCACGCTCGGCGAGCGCCACCGCATAAAGAAGGTGCTGAAGTGCATGGTCGCTGCGTGGGCCGCCCAATGCGCCAACGAGCACCAGCGACCGAGCGCCGCGGGAAAGCGCCTCCGAAACGGCAATCTCCCCATCCGTCACGGCTTTTGCGGCCGGATACGGCTGCCGTTTGACATCGGGCCAGGTGTCGAGCAGCGCCTGATTGGCGGAATCGAAATCGCCCACCCACAGTTCGGGTGTTAAACCAAGCGGCGCGGCATGGCGCATACCGCCGTCGGCAGCGATCACGCGGCTATTCGCGACGGCCTCTTTCAGGCGATCGGTAACCGTCACATCGCCGCCAAGCAGAATGGTAAAACGCGCATTATCCATGCCCTGCCTTACCGCACCTCGGCCGAAAATGGAAAGGCGAAAGCCTTATAAAACCGCCTATATTGATTTTCGCCAGCTTCGGGATTATGAAACGCCTCAGTGGTGATTTGCCGACCGGCTTGCAGCCACTTTAAAGAAGTCGCTAAAGGGTCGAGGAAAAGGGCAATTTCCTGGGACCGGTCGCGATTTCCGCTGCCGGTTTTTTTGTTTTCGCAACGTTCTTTACGTCATCCGGAAAAGAGAGTTCGACATGCCAATCAAGATTCCCGATACGCTTCCCGCCTTTGAGACCCTCGTTCATGAGGGTGTGCGGGTCATGACCGAAACGGCGGCCATCCGGCAGGATATCCGTCCGCTCCAGATCGGGCTTCTCAACCTCATGCCGAACAAGATCAAGACGGAAATCCAGATGGCGCGCCTTGTCGGCGCCTCGCCGCTTCAGGTGGAACTCTCGCTCGTCCGCATCGGCGGTCATCGCGCCAAGAACACGCCGGAAGAACATCTCCTCTCCTTCTACGAGACGTGGGAAGAGGTGCGTCACCGCAAGTTCGACGGTTTCATCATCACCGGCGCTCCCATCGAGCTCCTCGACTATGAGGACGTTACCTACTGGAATGAAATGCAGAAGATCTTCGAGTGGACCCGCACCAATGTCCATTCGACGCTCAACGTCTGCTGGGGCGCGATGGCCGCCATCTATCACTTCCACGGGGTTCCGAAATACGAGCTGAAGGAAAAAGCTTTCGGGGTCTATCGCCACCGCAATCTCTGCCCCTCCTCGATCTATCTCAACGGCTTTTCAGATGACTTCCAGGTTCCGGTCTCGCGCTGGACCGAGGTTCGCCGCGCCGATATCGAAAAGCATCCCGATCTCGAAATTCTGATGGAATCGGAGGAAATGGGTGTTTGCCTGGTGCATGAGAAGGCGGGCAATCGTCTCTACATGTTCAATCATGTCGAATATGATTCGACATCGCTTTCGGACGAGTATTTCCGCGACGTGCATGCCGGCGTGCCGATCAAGCTGCCGCACGATTATTTCCCGCACAACGACCCGGAACTTGCACCGCTCAACCGTTGGCGCAGCCATGCCCACCTGTTTTTCGGGAACTGGATCAACGAAATTTACCAGACAACACCCTACGATCTCGACGCTATCGGACAGATGGCCGCCTGAACTGCGGGATTGCGAATTGCCGGAAAATGACGCAACGTCCGCCCGGCAATTCGCGACACCAGGGAGAATGACGAGATGAGCGACGGCGCGGCACGGGAAGATTTCGGTTTCACGGCAACCGGTGAGAAGGTCGAACGGGTAACCATCTCCAAGGGTGGCCTTACGGCGAAGGTCATTACCTGGGGCGCCGTCATTCAGGATCTGCGCCTCGAGGGTCATCAGCCGCCACTCGTTCTCGGCTTCGACAAATTCGAGGATTACAAATATTCCTCCTATTTCGGCGCCACCCCCGGCCGAAATGCCAATCGCATCGGCAACGGGAAGTTCTCAATCGATGGCCACGACTATCAACTGGAACTGAACGAAAAAGGCGTAAGCCACCTGCATGGCGGCAGCGACGGCATGGGCAAGCGCAACTGGATGCTGATGGAACATGGCGAAAGCCACGTGGTCCTGCAGATCATCGACCCCGATGGCCGCGCTGGTTACCCCGGCAACTGCACGGTTACGGCCACCTATACGATCCTCGATGGTGGGGTGCTGTCGGTCGTTTACGAAACGGTGACCGACAAACCCACGATCGCCAATGTCTGCCAGCATTCCTATTTCAATCTGGATGGTGCGGATACGGCCCTCGGCCACGAGATCAGCATTGCCGCCGACTTTTATCTTCCGACAAACGAGCAGCAGATCCCAACCGGCGAAATACGCCCCGTGGACGGGACGGTGTTCGACCTGCGCCAGCCGACGCCAATGCGACGCGAGGAAAACGGCGAACAGGTGCTCTACGATCACAATTTCTGTCTTTCCCCCGAGCGTCGCGCCAAGTCCAAGGTCGCCCGCGCCTATTCTCCAGCCTCCGACATCGCCCTTGAGGTTCACACCACTGAGCCCGGCGTGCAGTTCTATTCCGCCTTCAAGCTAGACGTTCCGGTTCCTGGCCTTGATGGCCGCCGTTATGGCCCGTTTGCCGGCTTCTGCCTGGAAACGCAGATATGGCCTGACGCCGTCAATCATCCGGATTTTCCGAACGCCATTCTGCGCCCGGGCGAAACCCTGCGTCAGGAAACGGATTATATTTTCAAGAAAGGCTGACGCGGCGCGAGCGATTTAATCCAGCACGCAGCCGACATAGCTGCCGGAGGCGCGGGCACGACGCTCGATAAGACCGGCGAGCCTTTGCAGTCCGCGCCCGGGCTTGCTTGCAACACGATCGATCGGATTGGGCAGGGAGACCGCGAGCAGTGCTGCCTGCTTGGAACTGAGCTTTGCGGCCGGCACTTTGAAATGGTGCTGGGCTGCGGCCTCGATGCCGTAAATGCCCGGCCCCCACTCCGCGACGTTCAGATAAATTTCCATCATCCGCTTTTTCGACCAGACGAAGTCAGCCGCGATCGCCAACGGCAGCTCCAGCCCCTTGCGCAGGAAAGAGCGTCCATTCCATAAAAACAGGTTCTTGGCAGTCTGCATTGGAATGGTGCTGGCACCACGGGTGGAGGCCCCGTCCAGCGCATCGGTCACAACGGATTGCATCTGGTTCCAGTCGACGCCGCCATGGAAACAGAATTGCCCGTCTTCAGACATCATCACCGACTGAACAAGGCGCGGCGAAATATCCTCGAGTGGCACCCAGCGCCTGTCATAACCTTGAAAAGTCGCGAGATCGGCAAGCATCAGCGTGGACACCGGCCGGATGAATGGCAGCGCATAAACCGGGATCAGCAGATACGGCAGGATCAGCAATGCCAGCAAGGTCAGGATGATGCGCTTGGCCAACGTGCGAAAATCCACCTTCGGACTGCTCCGGTCTTGCGCCGAGACGGCGTAATCTGCGTCGCTTTCAGGCGTACTGCTCAATATTCGTCAAAGCCCCGCACCAATTGAAGCCCTTCATAGTCCATTGCAGCCTTCAAGGCGAGTCCGCCGGAAGGTTGCTCCCATGGAATCACGAAAAGGTTGCTTGCCCTCGCCCGGCATGCCAAAGAGCGCGGCATGGACGCTCAGATGATCGATTTCGAAATGCGGCTGCGTGAAAATGCGGCGAGGACCGAGGCCCTGCTCGGGCAACTGCTTTCCGGCGAAGCCCGCGCGGACGAGATAACGCGCCCGGAGAAGCTGCTTGCCGCCATACGCCATGGCGTGCTGAACGGCGGCAAACGCCTGCGGCCATTCCTGGTCATCGAAAGCGCCGCGCTTCTGGGCGGAGATGCCGAGGCCGCACTTCACGTCGGCGCCGCGTTGGAATGCCTTCATTGCTACTCGCTTGTTCATGATGACCTGCCAGCCATGGACGATGATGACCTGCGCCGCGGCCAGCCGACCGTGCATCGCAAATTTGATGAGGCGACTGCCATCCTCGCGGGTGACAGCCTGTTGACACTTGCCTTCGACATCATCGCCTCGGACGAAAATCCGCTTTCACCCGATCGCAAAGTCGCGCTTGTGCTTTCGCTTGCCCGGGCGGCCGGGATCGGCGGCATGGCAGGTGGGCAGGCGCTTGATCTCGCGGCCGAAAAGAACCCGCCCGACGAGCCCGGAGTCGTTACATTGCAGGCTATGAAAACGGGCGCCCTGCTGCGCTTTGCCTGCGAGGCTGGCGCGCTGATTGCTGGCAGTGACCTATCCGAACGGCAAAGACTGCGCCTCTTCGGTGAAAAGCTCGGCTTGGCGTTCCAGCTGGCCGATGACCTGCTGGACCTGACTGCCGACGCCGCCACCATGGGCAAGGCAACTGGCAAGGACGCTGCCCGTGGCAAGGGCACGCTTGTGGCCCTGCGCGGCGAAGAATGGGCGCGCCGCAAGTTGCAGGAGCAGGTGGGCGAAGCGAGCGAACTCCTGGCCCCCTATGGCGAAAAGGCCGCGATTCTCACCGCGGCCGCAAAGTTCATCGCTGAACGGAAAAGCTGACAAGGTTTTCGCGACGTTGCTCGGTCATGACGGACGAGATCCGGCATCCAGCGAATACGCGTTTGCGCCAGAGAAGGAGTTTTCAGCGATCAATGACTTGATTGCACGTCACCCCGGAACAGTCCGGGGTGACGGCTTTAAGCTATTGCTTTAGCGGCGAAATCAGTACTTCAACGCGGCGGTTCTGCGCGCGGCCGTCGGGCGTTGCATTCGAGGCAATCGGTTGTGACGGACCGAAGCCTAGGGTCGAGATACGTCGCTGGTCGACTCCGCGTGCGCCGAGATAATTTGCGACTGACGCCGCGCGACGCTCCGAAAGCGCCTGGTTGTGCGGCAGGCTACCGGTGGAATCGGTGTGGCCGTTGATGTCGATCAGCGTGCGGTTGAACTTGTTCAGCACGATGGCGACGGAATCGAGCGTTGGGTAGAAGGGCGGAATGACCTGATCCTGATCCGTCGCGAAGGTGATGTTCGATGGCATGTTGAGAACGATGCTGTCGCCACGGCGCGTCACCGAAACGCCGGTTCCCTGCAGCTGGGCGCGAAGCTCGGCTTCCTGGCCGTCCATGTAGTTGCCGATCGCACCACCTGCGAGCGCACCGATACCAGCGCCGATAAGCGCAGCATTGCGGCGACCGACCGGCGAACCGCCGACAGCAAGACCACCGAGAGCACCAACAACGGCGCCGATGCCGGCGCCACCTGCCGTGTTCGACATCTTCTGCTCGCCCGTATAGGGATCGGTCGTGGTGCAGGCGGAAAGATAAGTGCCACAAAGGGCGACGATCGCGATTTTTTTGATCATGTTTCTGGATGCTCCGAGAGGTTCAGGAGGTATGACAGTGGATTTCGGGCCATTGCAGCTTACGCATTATTCCGCCGCGTCTTTCCGGCCAAAACGCTTTTCGATGTAATCGATCACCAGCGCCTCAAAATCAGCGGCGATGTTGGGGCCGCGCAGAGTGAGCGCCTTTTCGCCATCGATGAAAACAGGTGCCGCTGGGCTCTCACCGGTGCCGGGCAGCGAAATGCCGATATCGGCGTGTTTGCTTTCGCCGGGGCCATTGACGATGCAGCCCATGACGGCGACGTTGAGCGCCTCGACACCGGGATATTTCTCACGCCAGATCGGCATGTTTTTACGAATGTCATTCTGAATGTTCTGGGCGAGCTCCTGGAAGACAGTGGACGTGGTCCGTCCACAGCCGGGACATGCCGCAACGACTGGAATGAACTGACGGAAACCCATCACCTGCAGCAATTCCTGAGCCACCTGCACCTCACGGGTACGGTCGCCATTCGGCTCGGGCGTGAGCGATACGCGGATCGTGTCGCCAATGCCATGCTGCAGCACATAACCCATGGCGGCGGAGGAGGCGACGATGCCCTTCGAACCCATGCCCGCCTCGGTCAAGCCCAGATGCAGGGCGTGGTTGGATCGTTCCGACAGCATCGAATAGACGGCGATCAGGTCCTGAACCTGACTGACTTTAGCCGACAGGATGATGCGATTGCGCGGCAGGCCGATCTCTTCGGCAAGCTCGGCGGAAATCAGTGCCGACTGAACGATGGCTTCCCGCGTGACCTGACGGGCGGAGAGCGGAAAACCCTGCTCCTTGTTCCTGTCCATCAGCGTCGTCAGCAGCTCCTGATCGAGCGACCCCCAGTTCACGCCGATGCGAACGGGCTTGTCATAACGGATCGCCATTTCGACGATTTCGCCGAACTGCTTATCCTTCTTGTCCTTGAAACCGACATTGCCGGGATTGATGCGGTATTTGGCCAGTGCCTCTGCACAGGCCGGATGATCGGCCAGAAGCTTGTGGCCGATATAATGGAAATCGCCCACAAGCGGCACATCAAGCCCAAGGCGCAGCAACCGCTCACGGATTTTCGGCACGGCGGCCGCACTCTCGTCGCGATCGACGGTGATGCGCACGATTTCCGAACCAGCCCGGAAGAGCGCCGCCACTTGGCTGACGGTGGCGTCGATGTCCGCCGTGTCGGTGTTGGTCATCGACTG
This sequence comes from Agrobacterium sp. DKPNP3, assembly GCF_052686535.1. Classification (NCBI taxonomy): domain Bacteria; kingdom Pseudomonadati; phylum Pseudomonadota; class Alphaproteobacteria; order Hyphomicrobiales; family Rhizobiaceae; genus Agrobacterium; species Agrobacterium sp. DKPNP3. Next base: position 14,514 of record NZ_JBQYSN010000023.1, read on the forward strand.
CACGACGACGGGGGCCCCGCCACCAACGATGACACCGCCGACGTCGACGGCGACGGATGCGCGGCGGGGCTTTGGATCGTAATCGGCAGGTGACGTCATGGCGGTCTCTGGAGCTTGCGGCAAGGTATGGCATTTGAGGTGAAACAGGCAAGCCTGCTTGTCAACACCCAACGCACGGGAGCTTCTACTTTACCGCAATCATGGCAAAATTCGAGACGCCTATTCCTTGCCCGCACCATCTGCATGGCGGGCAAGCCGCGAAAGCAGGAGAACCACGACATGCAGAAGCGGCAGGAACAGGAAAACACTGGCGAGGCCGGTATGCTCGGCAATGAAGCCGATTGCCGACGGCGCCACCAGAATGCCCGAATAACCCATTGTCGTGACGACCGAAAGACCAATCCCCGGTGCCAACCCCGGCATGTTGCCGGCCGCCGAAAAGGCAATGGGCACCATGTTGGAGATGCCGATGCCTGCAATCGCAAAGCCGATAATGGCGATGGTGGAATTTTCCGCAACACCGGCAATCAGGAGTCCGAGGATCGACATGGCCGAACAGAAGCGCAGCGTCGTGACGGCGCCAAAGCGATCGCGCACGAGGTCGCCAGCAAAGCGCATCGCCGCCATCGTCATGGAAAAGGCCGCAAAAGCAAAACCGGATTGCGAGACGGAAGCACCGAGTTCATTGCGCAGATAAAGTGCACCCCAGTCAAGAATCGCCCCTTCCGGGATCATCGAGAACAAGGCCATCAAGCCGATGATCCAGGGCAACGGCGTCAGCGGCAGTCCGCCTTTCGGACGCTCCTCCTCTGGATGTGGCCGGTCCGCGAGGACCCGCGGCCAGGCGATGACCAGAAGCACAAGCGCGATGAGTGTAAGCGCAATGGCATGTCCCTGCACACCGATGGCCGTGATGAGGTAACCACCAAGACCCGCGCCGATCAGGCCTCCCAGGCTCCAGAAGGCGTGACAGGACGACATGATCGCCCGCCGCATATCCCGCTCCACCGCCACGGCGTTGGCATTCATCGCGACATCCATAGCCCCGGTCAGTCCACCGAACAGGAACACCGCGATCACGCCGGCCCAGACCGTGCCTGCCCAGGAGATGAAGAGCAACGTCGGCAGGAAGATCGCAGCCGTGACGAGGCTTACCGTCCTTGAGCCAAAACGGGCGATCTGGGAGCCGGCAATCGGCATGAAGACAAGCGAGCCGATGCCGAAGACGAGAATGATGAGGCCGAGCGCGCTTTCGCTCAACGAAAGCCGCGCCGCGAATTCCGGAATTTTGGGCGCCCATGATCCCATCATGAAGCCGTTCATCAGGAACAGCAGGGAAACGCCCAGCCTGTGCCTTGTCAAATAAGACGAGCGCTTGGCCGTCGGCGAAAATGTCGTAGGGCCATTCATCGGCACTATCCTTTAGACTTGACCAGTGGAAATCGCACAGCGTCACTCGAGCCGCAATCAACCTCGACGCCTTTTGCACGCAGCGCCTCGACCATGGCGCGGTCGGCATCCTGTTCGAGCACGAGGCTAAGAGGCGGGGAAAAATCATGCACGTGAAAAGCCGCCTTATAGCCGAGCTTTTCCGTGGTAATCGCGGCGACGATCCGCTGGCTGGCGCTGCAGGCAAGCCGCTTGAACACCGCGTCCTCGAAAACATCCGCCGAAAGCCCGGTCTCGGCAGCAGCGCCGCAGACACCGAGAACACACAGATCCGGCCGCATCAACTCCAGCTGCCGCAATGCCATGGCGTCGATTGCAGCACCAACGGCCGCATCGACCTTGCCGCCAATCAGCACGAGATCAATATCGGCACGCCCCGTCAGTTCGGCAGCGATGGCCGGGGTATTCGTCACCACGGTCAGGTTGAGACCGGCCGGGATCGCGCGGGCAATGGCAAGATTGGTGGAACCCGCATCGATGAAGACGACCTTCCCCGGCTCAAGCAGCGGCAGCACTGACCGCGCCAACAGCGCCTTCCGGTCCTCATCCTCGGCAATCCGTGTCTTCAACGGAACCGTCTTGTTATCCGAGAGCAAGGCTCCACCGTAAACCCGAAGGCATTCCCCGCGCGCTGCCATTTCGCGCAGATCGCGGCGCACGGTATCTTCGGAAACGCCGAAGTTTTGCGCCAGATCCTGCGCGAGAACGCGGCCGCTTTGCCGCAACTGCTCGAGGATAAGCGCCTGCCGCTCACTGACAAAATGGTCGCTCATGAAGACTCATGCATAAACGGGAACAAACGTGTAAGAACATGCATAAACAAGTTTCTGCCGTAGCGCAATAAAAAAACGCCCGCCGAGAAGGCGGGCGTCTACGAGTCTGTTGCCGGGAGGAGTTACGCCGTTATTCGGCGTAAGCGATCAACAAGTCCTTCGCGTCGATCTGGTCGCCTGGTCGTACCAAGACTTCGGCGATCTTGCCGTCGCGTTCGGCATGCAGCGCGGTTTCCATCTTCATGGCCTCGATAGAAAGCAGCACGTCGCCGGCCTTGACCTCCTGACCCTGGTTGACGAAGACCCTGCTGATGACACCCGGCATTGGCGCGCCAACATGAGACGCGCTTCCCGGTTCGGCCTTGCGGCGCGCGGCAGAGCCGGAAGCGCCATGGGCGCGATCCGGCACCTTGATGCGGCGCGGCTGGCCGTTGATCTCGAAAAACACCGTGACCATGCCCTTGTCATCCGTGCCGGACGAGGCTTGATTGACGATAACAAGCGTCTTGCCGCGTTCAATATCGGCAAACAGCTCTTCACCATCCTCCATGCCGTAGAAATAGGCATGAGTAGGCAGAACGGAAACAGGGCCGTAGGTTTCTGCTGCCAGAGCGAAGTCGGTAAAGACCTTCGGATACATTAGGTATGATGCGAACTCGAAGTCATCGACCTTGCGCTCCAGTTTCGTCTCGATTGCCTTGCGCTCCGCATCCAGGTCGGCGTCGGGCAAAAGCGAGCCGGGACGAACCGTATAGGGCTCGTCACCCTTCAACGCCTTTTTCTGCAGGGCCGCCGGCCATCCGCCGGGCGACTGTCCGAGATCGCCCTTCAGCATCGACACGACAGAGTCCGGGAAGGACACTTCACGGTCGGGGTTTTCGACATCCGCGACCGTCAGGTCCTGGCTCACCATCATCAGCGCCATGTCACCGACGACCTTGGAGGACGGCGTCACCTTGACGATATCACCAAACATCCTGTTCGCATCGGCATAGGCTTGCGCCACTTCGTGCCACCGGCTTTCGAGGCCCAGCGAACGCGCCTGTTCCTTGAGGTTGGTGAACTGGCCGCCCGGCATTTCATGCAGATAGACTTCCGAGGCCGGTCCCTTGAGATCGCTCTCGAAGGCGGCATATTGATTGCGCACGGCCTCCCAATAGAAGGAAATGCGGCGGATCCATTCGGGATCGAGGCCGGTATCGCGTTCAGATCCTGCGAGCGCCTCCACGATCGAGCCAAGGCATGGCTGCGACGTATTGCCGGAGAAGGCGTCCATGGCCGCATCGACGGCGTCGACACCGGCATCCACGGCGGCAAGAACCGTCGCCGCCGAAATACCCGACGTATCGTGGGTGTGGAAATGGATGGGCAGGCCCGTTTCTTCGCGCAGCGCCTTGAACAGGACCTTCGCAGCAGCCGGCTTCAACAGGCCAGCCATATCCTTGACGGCGATGATATGGGCGCCGGCCTGCTCCAGCTCCTTGGCAAGACTGGTGTAATATTTCAGGTCATATTTCGGGCGGGCCGAGTTCAGTATATCGCCCGTGTAGCAGATAGTCGCCTCGCAGAGCTTGTTCTCTTCGGCGATGGCATCCATTGAAACCCGCATATTCTCCACCCAGTTCAGGCAGTCGAACACGCGGAAGAGATCGACCCCGCCCTTGGCGGCCTGCCGGACGAAGTATTTTACGACATTGTCGGGGTAATTTTTGTAACCGACGCCATTCGCGCCCCGCAGCAACATTTGCAGCAGCAGGTTCGGCGCGCCTTCGCGAATGAGTGCGAGACGCTCCCAGGGATCTTCCGTCAGGAAGCGCATGGAAACGTCGAAGGTCGCACCGCCCCAGCACTCCAGCGACAAAAGCTGCGGCAGGGCCTTGGCGTAAACGCTGGCGACGCGGGCAATATCATGGGTGCGAACGCGGGTGGCGAGAAGCGACTGATGGCCATCACGCATGGTCGTATCGGTGATCAGAACGCGCTTTTCATTGCGCATCCACTCCGCAAAGCCCTTCGGGCCGAGCTTGTCCAGCAGCTGCTTTGTGCCATCTGGCGTCGGCGCATCGATGTAAGGCACGATAGGCTTTGCGGCCTTTTCGGGCGGTCTGGCGCGACCCTTGGTTTCCGGGTGACCATTGACGGTCACATCGGCCAGATAGGTGAGAAGCTTGGTGGCGCGGTCCTGACGCTTCACCTGCGCGAATAGCTCCGGCGTCGAGTCGATGAAACGCGTCGTATAGGTGTTGTTGCGGAAGCTGTCGTGACCGATGATGGCTTCCAGGAAGGTAAGGTTGGTCGCCACGCCGCGGATGCGGAACTCGCGCAGCGCGCGGTCCATGCGGCTGATCGCTTCATCCGGCTGCGGCGCCCAGGCCGTCACTTTCACCAGCAGCGGATCATAATAGCGGGTGATGACGGCGCCCGTGTAGGAAGTGCCGCCGTCCAGACGTATGCCGAAGCCCGAGGCGGAACGATAGGCGGTGATACGGCCGTAATCGGGAATGAAGTTGTGTTCGGGGTCTTCCGTCGTGATACGGCACTGCAGCGCATGGCCGTTGAGGCGGATGTCCTCCTGGCGCGGAACGCCCGATTCCGCCGTGCCGATGGCGGCACCTTCAAGAATGTGAATCTGCGCCTTGACGATATCGATGCCGGTGACGACTTCGGTGACCGTGTGCTCCACCTGGATGCGTGGGTTCACCTCGATGAAGTAGAACTTGCCGGTATCGGCATCCATCAGATATTCGACTGTGCCAGCGCCGATATAGTTGGTGGCACCCGCAATCTTCAGGGAGTAGGACGCAAGTTCCTGCCGCTGCGCTTCGGTAAGATAAGGCGCGGGCGCACGTTCGACGACCTTTTGGTTACGGCGCTGAATGGAACAGTCGCGTTCAAACAGATGCACCACATTGCCATGTGTATCGCCAAGAATCTGGCTTTCCACGTGGCGCGCGCGCTCGACCAGCTTTTCCAGATAGACCTCGTCCTTGCCAAAGGCGGCCTTTGCTTCGCGCTTGGCTTCCGTCACCTCGCGGGCAAGGTCTTCTCGTCTGCGGATGGCGCGCATGCCGCGACCGCCACCGCCCCATGAGGCTTTCAGCATCACGGGATAGCCGATTTCCTCGGCCATGCGCTCCACTTCCGTCATATCATCAGGCAGCGGATCGGTTGCGGGAACGACGGGAACATCGACCGAAATCGCCAGATTGCGCGCAGCCACCTTGTTGCCGAGCTGGCGCATGGTGTCCGCCGTCGGTCCGATGAAGGTGATGCCGGCCTTGTTGCAGGCCTCCACGAACTCAGGGCTTTCCGACAGAAGGCCGTAGCCGGGATGGATCGCATCGGCTCCCGAGAGCTTGGCGACACGGATAACCTCCTCGATCGAAAGATAGCTCTCGATTGGCCCCATATCCTTGGCGAGATGCGGGCCGCGGCCAACCTGATAGGATTCATCCGCCTTGAAGCGGTGCAAGGAAAGCTTGTCCTCTTCCGCCCAGATCGCAACGGTTTTAATTCCAAGCTCATTGGCAGCCCGGAAAACGCGGATGGCAATTTCGGAACGGTTGGCAACAAGTATTTTCGATATCTTCAAGACGGTCTCCCCACACGCCAAAACAATATTCTGCTGCACTGCGGAATTAAGCAGCAAAACCCCGTCTTGGAAAGGGCAATTCCGGCGAGAATTGTTCTGTTTGCGTTAACTCAGCAGACCATGGCGAAAAGCAAGTGCCACCGTGTGCTGCCTGTTCTTGGCGCTGAAGCGTCGCTGGATTCCGTTTATATACCAGTCGACCGTATGATTGGAGATCGACAACTGACGGCCGATCTCCGTCGAGGTCATGCCATCAGCCATCAGTGCCAGCACTTCCATTTCGCGTCGCGTCAGTTCCAGCGCCGAAACCTCCGGTGCGTTGCTGAAACCTTCGCCTTGCCCGGAAAGATCGAGCAGCCGCCAGAAGACGGCACGCGTGGCGGAATCGAGTAGCTCCACCTGCAGGGAAGACAATTGCCGATCTTCTCCGCCAATGAACACCGCACCGATGAATCCCGCACGCCCATGCACCGGGAAAGCATAACCTCCCTGCAGGCCGTAACGGCTGGCATCGTGCAGGAAAACGCTTGCCCTTTTGCGATGCATTGCACGCGGCAGCCCATCCAGCGCGTCCTTCCACTGGAACGGCTTGTGGACCATGCCGATTACCTTGCGGACGGGATCGACGAGATTGTACTTCTTGGCCCTGTAAACCTCCAGCCAGCCCTCCGGCAAATGCTGCGCAAGAACCTGACCGGTCGAGGCGAGCTCGCCCGTCATCCGTTTGCTGACCAGAAAATAGTCGAAGCCATAGTCTCGAATGAGCGACGAAAATTCGGAGCGGACGCGGTCGGCGCTTCCTGCCTGGTAACACGCAGAGATGAAGTGAAGAATATCTTGCATAAAGACACAGAGTCCGGACTAGGCTTGATGGGATGACACGGAGGACGTAGTCCCGCGATGACGTCATGTTACTCGGGCGCCGGTCGGCAAAAATTGAACATACCGTTGTTAGCAATCCCTAAAACGATAATGCGAAATCTTGTGACGGCACCGTGTTGAAAGCTTCGGCTGCAGGCGGCGAACAACAGCGAGCGTGATCTGTTAAGCCGCCATTCAGACTGAAAGAGCGATAATTACACAAAATTCGCCGGACCATGCAACATTACTAAAGTAGCTTTGTTCTGGTCCGAACACCAAACCGCTTGTAAAGACGCTCAGACTGGATTGAAAATTTGACCCTGTTTCAGGTTTACACGCGCGCACTGCGCTATCTGACCGTTCATAAATGGCGTGTGGCTGTTGTCGTCATCGCCAACGTCATTCTTGCAGCGATCACCATCGCCGAACCCGTTCTGTTCGGCCGTATCATCGACGCCATCTCTTCCGGCTCCAACGTCACGTCCATCCTTATCCTCTGGGCGGGTTTTGGCGTCTTCAACACCGTGGCCTATGTCGCGGTCGCCCGCGAGGCGGACAGGCTTGCCCATGGCAGGCGGGCGTCGCTCCTGACGGAAGCCTTCGGCCGCATCATTTCGATGCCGCTTTCGTGGCATCATCAGCGTGGCACGTCCAATGCGCTGCATACCCTGCTGCGCGCAAGCGAAACGCTCTTCGGCCTCTGGCTCGAATTCATGCGCACGCACCTTGCGACCTTCGTTGCGCTGGTTCTACTCGTGCCGACCGCCATGTCCATGGACCTGCGCCTCAGCTTCGTGCTGATCGGCCTCGGCATCGTCTACTGGTTCATCGGCAAGTGGGTGATGAGCCGCACCAAGGACGGCCAGGCCTCCGTGGAAGAACACTATCACAGCGTTTTTGCCCATGTCAGCGATTCCATCAGCAACGTTTCGGTCCTGCACAGCTACAACCGCATTGAGGCGGAAACGAAGGCTCTGAAATCCTTCACGGAAAAGCTGCTGAGCGCTCAATATCCGGTGCTCGACTGGTGGGCCTTCGCCAGTGCGCTGAACCGCACGGCCTCCACTGTTTCGATGATGATCATCCTCGTCATCGGCACGGTGCTGGTAAAGAATGGCGAAATCCGCGTCGGTGACGTGATCGCCTTCATCGGTTTCGCCAATCTGCTGATCGGCCGTCTCGACCAGATGCGCCAGTTCGTCACGCAGATTTTCGAAGCCCGCGCCAAGCTCGAGGATTTCTTTGTGCTGGAGGATTCCGTCAAGGAACGGGAAGAACCCGGCGACGCCCGCGAATTGTCGAATGTCTCCGGTACGGTCGAGTTCCGCAACGTCAATTTCGGTTTCGCCAATACCAAGCAGGGCGTCCACGACGTGTCGTTTACCGCGAAGGCCGGCGAAACGATTGCGATCGTTGGGCCGACCGGTGCAGGTAAGACCACGCTCATCAACCTGTTGCAGCGCGTCTATGATCCGGATTCCGGCCAGATCCTGATCGACGGTACCGATATTTCAACGGTGACGAAAAACTCACTGCGCAATTCCATCGCGACCGTCTTCCAGGATGCCGGCCTGCTGAACCGCTCGATCCGTGAAAACATTCGCCTCGGCCGGGAGACCGCCACCGATGCGGAAGTGGTGGAGGCGGCAGCAGCGGCAGCAGCGACGGACTTCATCGACAGCCGCATCAACGGCTACCTGACGCAGGTCGGCGAGCGCGGCAATCGCCTGTCGGGCGGCGAGCGCCAGCGTATCGCCATCGCCCGCGCCATCCTCAAGAATGCGCCTATCCTTGTTCTGGACGAAGCAACCAGCGCGCTGGACGTTGAAACCGAAGCCCGCGTGAAAGCCGCTGTCGACGCGCTGAGAAAGAACCGCACGACATTCATCATCGCTCACCGGCTTTCCACGGTGCGTGATGCCGATCTCGTGCTGTTCCTCGATCAGGGCCGGGTCATCGAAAAGGGTACCTTCGACGAACTCAGCCAGCGCGGTGGACGTTTCACATCGCTGCTGCGCACCAGTGGCCTGCTGACGGAAGACGAAGCCCAGCAAAACCGACCGAAGGCGATAGCCTCCTGAGGATTGGACCAGGGCGAAAGCGGGGGCGGACAGCGATGTCCGCCCTTTTTTATTCCCGCTTTATCTACCAGTCGCATCGCCGCCCTCGGTCAAAGAGCACCGGTCATCAAATACGATAGCCAAAAATCGGTCTGGCCAATGGGAAGCAAGTTTCCAAAAAGCGGACAAAACGGCAGCGAGATAAAGTGTGCAGTCTCAACAAGGATGCCCAGCGCGCGCCTGCCAACACGACAATGCTAGGCAAAGAATTGGCGAAAATGTGAGCACTCGGCTTCTGTGAATGACGTGTTTGAAGGACAACGATCGCTTTCTTTCGATCTTTTGAAGATGTCACCACCCCGCGGACGCGGACGTCAAGACGGCTTTGCAAGACGGCTCACGCAGGTCCGCTTCGCCCGCAAAACGGGTGAGGCGAGGACGCACTCGCGAGGACCCTGCTTGTGAAAGGAGAGCGTGAATATCGTGACCTCGCCATGCAGCTCACTGATCTTGGCTCACGTCCTGCTTAGGGGGGCCTTCCAGCTCTAAAGTCAAAGGAGGCCGCGCTGGCCTGTTATCCGGCCACGCCCTGAAGCTGACCGGGAGGGCACCACAAAAAAAGGGCCCCTGCATCCCGCAGAGGCCCAGCATTAACCGCGGACATGCGCTTGTCGCATCAGTCGAACGGTATCAACCTGTCACCGGCCGCCAGATCTTTCCCGTCGACGGACACGGTAATGTCCTCCGAGCCAGTCTTCCGTGTAACGGCAATATTTCTCGACTTACCGTCAAGCGTGACCTTTATCGAGAAGCCATCCCAGTCGGCTGGCAGAGACGGCGTGACATGCAGGTTGCCGTCGGTGCGGGTAATGCCGAGAATACCCTCGACCGCTGCGCGATAGAGCCAACCGGCCGAGCCCGTATACCAACTCCAACCGCCACGGCCCGCATAAGCGCCCTCGCCATAAACATCCGCGGTCACCACATAGGGCTCGACCCGATAGGTTTCCGATGAGGCCGCATCGAGCGCGTGATTGACCGGGTTCAGAAGCTTGAAGCAGTTCCAGGCCTCCTGCGCCCTGCCCTGTTTGGCGAGCGCAAGCACCACCCAGGTGGCTGCATGGGTATATTGCCCGCCGTTTTCGCGCACGCCCGGCGGATATCCCTTGATATAACCGGGATCATGCGGTGCACGTGAGAAGGCTGGCGTGAAGAGGCGGATAATGCCGGTCTCTTCATCGACAAGATGCTCCATGACGGCGTCCATCGCCTGGCGGGATCGCCCCTCTTCGCCTTCGCCGGACAAAACGCTCCAACTCTGGCCGAGGGAATCGATCCGGCATTCTTCGCTGCTGGCTGAGCCAAGCGGCGTGCCGTCATCAAAATAGCCGCGGCGATAATAGCTGCCATCCCAACCCGCTGTTTCCAGCGCATTGCGCAGCTTTTCCCGATGCGATGCCCATTTCCCGACACGGTGGGTATCCCCGCGCTTTTCCGCAATCTCGATGAAATCACGCAATGCCCCGACCAGGAACCAGCCAAGCCAGACACTGGTGCCCTTGCCACCGACGCCCACCCGGTTCATCCCGTCGTTCCAGTCACCGCCAAGGATCAGCGGCAGACCGTTTTGCCCCGTCCGGTGAATGGCGAGATCAAGCGCAAGCGCAGCATGTTCGTACAGCGTCGTGGATTTGTCGCTGATTTCCGGCTGGAAGAAGGCATCGTGCTGGCCAGGCATCAGCGCAGGCCCTTTCAGGAAGGGAATGCTTTCATCGAGGATGGCAACATCGCCGGTCGCGGAAACATACTGGTTGATCGCATAGGCGAGCCAGACAACGTCGTCAGAAATCGTCGTACGAACGCCCGCCCCCGTTAGCGGCAGCCACCAATGCTGGACGTCACCCTCCGGGAACTGCCGGCCGGCCGCACGCAGGATCTGCTTGCGGGCGAGATCCGGCTGGTACAGCAGGAACGCCAGCGTGTCCTGCAACTGATCGCGGAAGCCAAAGGCGCCGCTCGACTGATAGAAGGCCGTGCGGGCGAGGATACGGCAGGCGAGCGCCTGATATGGCAGCCAGCTATTGACCATGTGGTTGAAGCCGGCGTCCGGTGTGGACACGTGCAACTGCCCGGTAAAGCCCGTCCAGAACGCCTTGTTCTCTTCGAGCACCGCCTGGAAGTCCGCCTGGCGAACGTCCTTCACCAGCGCTTCGGCTTCCCCTGCAGTATCGGCATCGCCGAGAATGAAGGTCATATGCCGTTCTTCGCCGGGCTTCAGGTGGATCTCCTGCATCAACGCTGCACAGGGGTCACCGTCGACTTCGGTGCTACCGCTCAGCGCCGCTCCCGACACGATGCCCTGCGGAGCCTGTGCGGAGCCGAAGCGGCCGATGAATTCCCGGCGGCTGGTCGTGAAACCGCTCGCCTCGCTGTCAAGCGTGAGGAACGCCGTGCGATCGCTATAATCGATGCTGTAGGGGTTCGATGCAAAGATCGCATTGCTGCCGGCGTCGTGCCTGCTGAGGATGAACGGCGCGGATTTCTGACCGTTGGTTCCCAGCACCCATTCCACGTAGGCATACACTTTCAGGCGGCGGCTTTTCGAGCCCTTGTTGCGAACGATGACCTGCGAGAACTTGACCGGCTTTTCCCGGTCAACCGTTTGGGTCAGTTCCACCTCCAGCGTATCGGCCGTGCCAGTTAACACCGAGTAACCGAGGCCATGACGGGTTTCGAACAGCGCTTCCGGATCGCGCGAGAGCGCGGCGCAGGGCGTATAGAGCTTTCCCGTCTCCATGTCAGCGACGTAGAAAGCCTCACCGGGCCGGTTGATGACCGGATCGTTGCTCCATGGCGTCAGCTGATAATCGCGGGAATTGCGGCTCCAGCTGAAACCGGCGCCTTCGGCCGAAATATGGAAACCGAAGTTCTCGTTCGAGATGACATTGATCCATGGGTGCGGCGTGGACTGGCCACCGTGCAGGCGCACGACATATTCCCGCCCGTCTCTGGAAAAGCCGCCAAAACCGTTCCAGAAATCGAGATCGTCAGCATCTTCGACCGGCTCCGCAACCGGGAAGGCCGGCATAGGGAGACGAGCCTGCGCAGCATCGCCGGTGCCGTCAGGACCGCGATGCGCCGCAAACAGCGACACGGCGCGGTTGATCTGGTCAACGATCTTGCCGTTGCGAACGTGCAGCACGACGCGGGACGCGGCAAGAAGCGCGTTCCACGTCTCTTCGTCCATCAGGTCGCGGCGGACCGAGAAGACGTGCGGGCGACCGCCATCGGCAGGATTGATGCGGCGCTGCGCCTCAGAAATATGATCCAGAGCGTGCTGCATGTCCTGTGCGTAGGATGCAGCCCGCTCATTGACGATAACGAGATCGAAGATCACGCCACGCGACCGCAGATACTCGTGAGCACTCAGCGCCTCACGGGCAATATCCATATCCATGTCGTCATTGATGCGCAGGCTGAAGATCGGGAAATCGCCGGAGATGGCAAGTGGCCACAGCGCGCGCTGCGAGGCCAAGCCCGTCTTCAGCGTTTCCGAATCCGCCCGCAGGTGCATGTCGGGATAGGTCAGATAACGGCCGAGATGCTGGAAGGCGGCCGCCTGCTGCGAGGTGACGCCCACATGGCGCATCTGCACCTGCGTGCGCGTCCAGGCATGAACGAGTTCATGGGCGAAGGCATCCGGATGACGATAACGGTCAATCGCCTTATCGACTTCCTCACGGCTCGGAGCGGCGATCGTCCAGAAGATCACGCTCACCTTCTTGCCAGCCGGAACGCGTACGGTGCGACGGAGCGAGAGAATGGGATCGAGCGTGAACCCGTCCGTGCTGGAGAGCGTCGCGCCGGCATCGAATGCCGCCGCTTCACGCAACGAGCGTCCGCGGCCAATGAATTTGGCACGGTCGGTCTCGAATTCAGTCGGCCGCGAAGGGCCGGCATTATCGGCGGCGAGATGCGCGATCACGGTACCCGGTTCGTTCGGGCTGCGACGGTTACGCCAGGCGCGAATGACATCGCCGCGACGTCCAATTTCCGTCTGGACGAACATCCGCGAGAAGAGCGGATGGGCATTGTCATCGTCTTCAGACGCGATGACCGGCTCCATGTAGGAGGTCACTTCAATGTAGCGATCCTCCGAACCCACGTTCAGCAGGGTGATCCGGCGCCCCTCGGCATCATGTTCGGTTGCGACGATGCATTCGACGACGCTCTGCAGGTCGCCGATGGTCTTGTGAAACTCGGCCTTGTCGTCGGTGAAGACGGTCTTGGTCTTTTCACCTTCGGCCACGCGTGGTTCAGCCGTCGCACTCCACCATTGTCCGTTCGTTGCGTCGCGCAGGAAGATAAACGTTCCCCAGCGATCTTCTGTCGGATCGGCCTTCCAGCGGGAAATCGCCTGTCCGTTCCATTTCGAGTAACCTGCACCTGTCGCGGTGAGCATGGTGGAATAATGGCCGTTCGAAAGGAACACCACCTCGCGGTCACGCACGGCGGGGTCGGCAATGGTGCGTACCTCGGCGCGCAGCAGATCCGCCTGTTCCTTGCCGGGGGTTTCCGGCTCGTATTTGGCGCTCATAACGGGCACTTCGCGTGGCGCCTTTTCCTGCAGCAGCAACTCGGCCGCCTCGATCACCGGATCGGAGTGGAAGAGTTCGCGCAGTATTCCATCGAAGGCAACGTTGGCGACAGCCGCAATCGACATGCCGTGGTGGTGGGCGTAATAATTGTAAACCACCGCGCAGACCTTACCGTCCGGAACGCGTGTCGGCGTGAAATCCACCGCATCGTGGAAACCGTACTGGCCAAGTGCGCCAAGCTTGCGCAGCTTTTCGAGGTTTTCCAGCGCGCCATCAGGATCGTACTGGCTGGCCAGAATCGAGGCATAGGGGGCGATGACCGCGTTTTGGCCAAGCCCACGCTTCAGGCCAAGGGTCGGCACACCGAAGTTGGTGTACTGGTAGTTCATGTTGTGATCGCGGGCGTTGAACGCTGCTTCGGAAATGCCCCATGGCGTGCCGAGACGGCGGCCGTGGTTCATCTGTTCCTTGACGATCAGATTGTTGGTCTGGTTGAGAATGCCGCCCTGACGCTCCTGCATGACGAGCGGCGGCATCAGATATTCGAACATCGAGCCAGACCAGGACACCAGCGCGCCCTGCGCACCGATCGGCACGACCTGACGGCCGAGACGATACCAGTGCTCTGTCGGCAGGTCGCCCTTGGCAATGGCGAACAAGCTGGTCAGGCGGCATTCCGACGCCAGAAGGTCGTAGCAGGCCTCATCCAGCTCCTTGCTTTCGACGCGGTAGCCAATCGACAGAAGTCGGCGATCCTTCCGGTAAAGGAAGGTGAAATCCATCGAGAAGGCGAGATCGCGGCTGCGGTCGCGTAGCGACGCAAGACGCTGGCGCAGCGGCTCCATGTTCGTGAGGTCGATGGCGCTGTCGGAAATATGCGCCTCACAGCATTCCACCAGCAATTGCGCCCAGCGCGTCACTTCTGCACTTTGCGTCGAATTTACCTCGTGGTCCACATTGGTGGCGAGCTTCTGGATGTCGCGCGCCAGCACGGCGAGATTGATGACGCGGATCGAGGCGAATTCATGCTCCCGCTTGACGGAAGCCAGCGCATTGGAAAAGCCGATGATACGTTCTTCGAGACGCCGGTGCAGCGGACGCAGGGTCTTGCGGTTGTCGGGCAGGGCGTTCAGCGTTTCGCGCAGGATGCCGGCAACATCGCCAATGCCATCCAGATTGCCCTGCAGATGCGCGGAAGGCGCTTCCGCCCAGTCACGGCAGGCGGACGACACCGCAATCAGGTGGCCGGCAAGGTTGCCGCTATCCACCGCCGAAACATAGCGCGGTCCAAGCGTCTGCAACGTGTCGGTATGATACCAGTTGTAGAGATGGCCACGATATTTTTCCATCTTCTCGACGGTCTGGATCGTGTTTTCGATCCGCTCCAGCGTATCGGCAAAGCTGATCCAGCCGAACTGGCGCGCCGAAATGACGGACAGAAGATACACGCCGATATTGGTGGGCGAGGTGCGCGAAGCGACGATCGGCTCCGGCGTTTCCTGGAAATTGTCAGGCGGCAGATGGTTTTCCTGCGGCGTTACGAAAGTCTCGTAATAGCGCCATGTGCGGCGGGCAATCTTGCGCAACTCAAAGGAGACGTGCTCGGAAACGAACAGCCGGTCCTCGGTTTCAGCCGACTGGCTGACATACCAGGCGACGGCCGGTGACAGGACCCACAGGACTGTGAAGGGAATACCGATCAGGAAGGCATTGTCGCCCGGCAGCGCTGCAAACAGCAGGCCGAGCATCGCGACCACAGGCGCATGCCACATCTGGCGATAGTAGTCGATGATGCTTCCCTGCGCGCTGGACTGCATGCTGGCGGCCGTGCGCCACTCCAGCATCAGCTTATGGCTGACAAGCAGACGGTAAAGCGAACGGGCAATAGCGTCCGTCATCATGCAGGCCGCATCGGCAATGAAGACGATACGCAGCGCAACCTGTGCATTGGTCGCCCTGATTTCCGACCAGATGGTGTGGAAATGCGCCTGCGGAACGATATCGGTCGAACGCGGCACGAGGCCGGAGAGCAGCGAGAGCGTCGGTGCTACGAACAACGAGAAGATCAGCAGGATCTGCCAGATCAGCGCACCCAGCGGGTCCATGAAATACCAGCCGAGGATCGACGCGAAGAACCAGGCAATCGGCGTGAGAGAGCGACGCAGATTGTCGACCATCTTCCACCGACCGATCGCAGTCACGCCACGGGCGCTGTCCAGAATAAAGGGCAGAAGCTGCCAGTCGCCACGCGCCCAGCGATGCTGGCGCGACACTTCGACTTCGTAGCGGGTCGGGAAGTCCTCGACCAACTCCACATCGGTCACCAGCGCGCAACGTGCAAAGGAGCCTTCGAGCAGGTCGTGGCTGAGGATCGCGTTTTCTTCGATACGGCCCTTCAGAGCCGCTTCGAACGCATCCACATCGTAAAGACCCTTGCCGGTGAAGGTGCCTTCCGAGGTGAGATCCTGGTAAACGTCGGAAACCGTGAAGACGTAAGGATCGATACCACGGTTGATCGAGAAGACACGCTGAAAGACGGACGCGTCCTTGCCTGTTGTAAGCGACGGCGTGACGCGCGGCTGCAGCAGGCCGTAACCTTCGACGACACGGCCCGATACCGGATCGATCTTCGGGCGGTTGATCGGGTGGTGCATCTTGCCCACAAGCTTCGTCACCGCATCGCGCATCAGGCGCGTATCGGCGTCCAGCGTCATGACATATTTGACACCTTCCGGCACGATGTTCGCGCCGCTGAGGAACGTCGTGTCCTTGTCGCCGCGCAACAGCATGTTCAGCTCGTGCAGCTTGCCGCGCTTGCGCTCCCAACCCATCCAGCAGCCTTCCGCCGGATTGTAGATGCGGCGACGGTGCAGCAGGTAAAAACGGGTCTTGCCGTCAAAGGCATAGCGGCTGTTCAGCGTCGCAAGCTCGCGCTTGGCATAGTCGAGGATCTCGATATCGTCGTCTGACTGCTCGTACTGAGCATCGCGCCAGTCGCTCACCAGCGAGAAGTAAATCTCCCCATGCGGATTGGCGAGATAATGCACCTCGATATTGCGCATCATCTCATCGACACTATCGCGGCTGGTCAGCATGCACGGCACGGCGACGAGTGTGCGGGCATCCTCGGGAATGCCGCTCTTGAACTCGTACCCGACCAGGCGGAAGGGTTTGACGAAGAAGGTGACGAGCGTGTTGAAAAGGCCGGTCGCACCTTCCGATGCCGGCAGGGCAAACATCAGCAGGAAAGCGGTGACGACATACCAGGGCATTCCGGCATTGGCCAGGAACCAGCCGACGGCAAGCATGGCAAGGGCGGTAATCAGCAGCACAGGCGCCGCGATTGCCAGCCAGTTGAACTTGCGCATGGCGCGGACGATGTGCTGCGACACCAGCGGCCGATAGGCCAAAGCCTTTTCAAGCTCGAAGCGGCGTTGGCCGACGAGCACAGAACCGACGTTGACGCGATGGTTGTCGTCGGCGCCTGCGGGCGTATCCGCCCGCGCCATCTCAACGGCAGCGCGCGCCACCTCGACTTCGCTCTTGGGGGAGCGGCGGGCCAGAAGCTCGATGGTGTTGCGGTAGGTGTTGCGCGAACCGAAATCGAGAACCTCGTAGTCGGTCTCCTCGCGCAGGACCTTGTCGATATGGCTGACTTCCTCGAACCAGACCGACCACTCTGTATCGTCGATTTCGCGCAAGCTCTTGACGATATTGCCCATCGTCACATTGCCGGATGCCAGACGGTTATGTTCCGACATCATGACGTTTTCAGCATCGGTGCCAGCGGCATGCAGACGCTCTTCGAGCCACGCGACAGCGAAGCCAGAGGTCTGCGAACCGTTGCGGAGACGATAGAGGAACTGCGTCGCGAAAGTCGGATCATCGACCAGCGAATCGACCTGTTTCAGAAGTGCCGCCGAAGCTTCGGCATCGTTCAGCCGGATGATCTCATCCACCACCTCATTCGCCTTCTGGCGCATGCGGCGCGAACGTTCGACGCGGATCGAGATACGGCGAAGATTTTCGATGAGGACGAACCGGATGATGGAGGGCAGCGCCCACAACTCGCCGATCTGAAGCGTCTTCGAGGTCTGGTAGCCATCAACCAGAGCCGTCATGTTTTCGCGCGACACCGTGCTGTGGGTATGGGCGACATAGAGCCAGCCGAGCGCCATGACCCGCGGAATCGTCACCCCGCCCACTGTCATTGTCGGCAGCTGACGATAGAATTTGCGCGGAAAATCGCGGCGCACTTCCTGGATCGCTTCTTCGATGACGTAGTGGTTGTCCAGCAGCCACTCCGCCGCCGGCGTAATGGTCGCCCCATTCTCCGCGTCGACGGCCGTAGTCCGGTAGACCCGCAGGATTTCCTTCTCGTTTTCGCGATGTCGCTCGAAGAAATCGAACGCCATGAAACCGGGAAGGCTGTCTGCGCCATCGCGCGACAGCGCGGCACCGGCATCATGCAGTTCCTCGATCGTCATGTAGGACGCGCGGATCGAATCGTTATGATCGATCTGCTTCGTCTCGGAATCACGGGCGGCGGCGGTCGGGGTGATATGAAATGACATCGGGCTCGTATTCTGAACTTAAGGGATATTTGTTCGACTTGACCGGCATTTCGTCCGTGGTGGGAACACACACGAAACGGGCCACGCTATATTTATGACCTATCCTGAACCTTCGGTGAACCGGGCGAAACCATTTAAAGGCCGGGACAGGGCGCGGATGGCTTCAGCAGAGAAGGGTGTGGGGCGCAAGATTAACTGGATCGAGTGGCCCGGCCCTGCCGTTCCCTCTGGAAGTCGCGCACGCTCATACAGCGAAGATTGTTCGCGCAAAGTCCGATATTCCCCCGCTGATGACCTGAACGGCAACGCACGCCAAGGGGCGCGCGCTACATCCGAGGGAAGCTAATGCCCCAGACCATCAATAGTTCCATGCCACCGGTCGCGGCGGGATGCAAGCGCTGAATCTAAGGGCTTTGGCTATGGCGAAGGGCACTTTAGAATCCTTTCACATCCTGATATGTCCAAGGAGAAACGCACTGAAAAAGGACGGCGTAGCCAGGAACTTGCAGATGACCAGACAGACCGCAAACATTGCTTCCTTCGCCAATCACATGCCCGACGTGGTTGCCATTCGCCGCCACCTTCACCGCAATCCGGAAATCGGCCTTTCGGAATTCAGGACTTCGGATTTCATCGCCGAACAGTTGGAAACAATGGGCTATGAGGTAACACGCGGTCTTGCCGGCACCGGCATTGTTGCGACGCTGCGAAACGGTGACAGCCAACGCAGGCTTGGCATACGCGCCGATATCGATGCGCTGCCGATCCACGAAGAGACGGGCGCGGACTATGCAAGCATCAATGAGGGCGTAATGCACGCCTGCGGTCACGATGGGCACACGGCCATGCTGCTGGGTGCGGCGAAGATCATCGCCGAAAGAAAGAATTTCGACGGAACGCTGCACCTCATCTTCCAGCCGGCGGAAGAAAACTTCGGTGGCGCCCGCATCATGATCGAGGACGGCCTGTTCGAGCGCTTCCCCTGCGATGCAGTGTTCGCGTTGCATAATGATCCAGGCCTGCCCTTCGGCCAGTTCGTGCTGCGCGACGGCCCGATCCTTGCGGCCGTCGATGAATGCAAGATCACCGTCAGGGGTTATGGCGGCCACGGTGCCGAACCACAGGACACGGCCGATCCAATCGTTGCCGGCGCGAGCATCATCATGGCGCTGCAGACGGTGGTATCCCGCAACATCCATCCGCAATCATCGGCGGTGGTCACCGTGGGTGCATTCCATGCTGGTGCTGCCAGCAACGTCATTCCCGAAACGTCGGAAATGCTGCTGACCATCCGCTCTTTCGATCCGGACGTGCGTGACGAGCTGGAAAAGCGTATTCGTGCGATCGCCGAGGGCCAGGCGGCCAGCTATGGCATGAGCGTCACCGTCGATTACGAGCGCGGCTATAACGCCACCGTCAATCACAAGGCGGAAACTGATTATGTCGCCGACCTCGCCCGCCGGTTCGCGGGTGCCGAAAACGTGGCAGAGATGAAGCGCCCGTCGATGGGCGCGGAAGACTTCGCCTATATGCTGGAAAAGCGGCCCGGCTGCTATTTCTTCCTCGGCACCGCGCGCACCGAAAACGATCCGCCCTTGCACCACCCGAAGTTCGATTTCAACGACGAAATCCTGCCGCTCGGAACCGCTTTCTGGGTGGAACTGGCGGAGGATTATCTAAAGTCCCGATGATATAAAAAAAGCCGGTCGGAGGAGCGACCGGTTTTTCAGCCCTGATGGCAAAATCGGAAGGATCAGGGAACGAGACCAAGAATGACGGCGGCGACGAAGGCCATGCAGACGCCAACGAGGGCCGCATGAACCGAATCTCTCCAGCTACGCGGCGACTGGGGCTGCGAGACAAAGTCTTTTACTTTTCCTGCCTTGGAATAAGACATTGTACACTCCCTTCCTGCTTGCCCGTCTGAAGCGGGCATCGCTCATCTTGGATCAACAATATCTCTCTTCCCCGCCGTTTAAGGAGAGATAGAATTCTATAAGAAGCGCCTGTCGGGAAAAATAGGGGTCGCCACTTGCCTCCCAACAAGCATCAATCTACCCAACGTCAAATATTAACGCGGCGGCAGGACGTTTGTTCAAACGCAATTTGCTTGGCAGGACGATATGACTGACATCGACGCCATCATCATCGGAGCGGGGGTCATTGGCCTTGCAATCGCCCGTGAACTGTCGATGCGTGGTCGTTCGGTCATCATTCTCGAAAGCGCGAATGAATTTGGCTCGGCAACCTCATCGCGCAACAGTGAGGTCATCCACGCAGGTCTTTATTACCCACCCGGCAGCCTCAAAGCGAAACTCTGTGTCGAGGGAAAAGAACGGCTTTATGATTTCTGCCGAACGCACGGCGTCGCGCATCGCCGTTGCGGTAAGCTCATCGTCGCTACAACCGATGACGAAACGCCGCTGCTTACCGCGCTGCGCGAGAAAGGAAGAGCCAATGGCTGCGACGATCTGCGACTGATCGAGGCAACACACGCCCGTGCACTCGAACCAGCCCTTGCCTGCGTCTCCGCACTGCTGTCCCCTTCCACCGGTATCATTGACAGCCACGGCTATATGCTGGCGCTGCTCGGTGAGGCGGAAGACCATGGGGCGGCCCTTGCTCTCAACGCGCCGTTCGAGAGAGCGGAAGCGAGGGGCGGTCATTATCGCGTTTTCGTGGGTGGCAGGGAGCCCGCCAGCCTCACATGCCGGCTGCTCGTCAATTCCGCCGGGCTTGTTGCGCCCATGATGGCAAGGGCGATAAAGGGACTGCCGGCGGAGGCGATCCCGCAGGCGCGTTTTGCCAAAGGCAGCTATTTTTCGCTGGCAGGCAAATCGCCTTTTTCGCGGTTGATCTATCCCGCGCCTCACGCACACGGGCTTGGCGTGCACCTGACGCTGGACCTTGCCGGGCAGGCCCGGTTCGGGCCTGATGTGGAATGGGTCGACGCCATAGACTACGCCGTCGATGCCCGTCGCATGGAGGGTTTCGGCGATGCGATAAAGCGTTATTGGCCAGGCTTGCCGCAGGATGCTCTTGCGCCTGCCTATGCGGGCATAAGGCCGAAGATTTCCGGGCCGGACGATCCCGCCATGGACTTTCGCATCGACGGAGCGGAAACCCATGGCATGCCCGGCCTGGTCAATCTGTTCGGGATCGAGAGCCCCGGCCTGACCGCTTCGATGGCAATCGCCGCGGAAGTCGCAAGACGGCTTGAAACCTGATCGCGCCGTCAATCAGCCGAAGCGGGAGAGGGCGTCAGCCATGATCCCCGGATCGACGTTACCGCCTGAGGCAACGGCAATCACCGTCTCGCTTTCCAGCTCATCGCCATGAAACAGCGCCGCAGCAAGTGCAACCGCGCCACCCGGTTCAACGACGATCTTCAGTCGGTTGAAGGCAAGAACCATTGCCCGCAGCGCCTCCTCCTCGGTGACGGCCAAGCCCTTGCCGCAATGCCCTACCATGATGGGAAAGGTGATGTTACCGGGTTGCGGCGTAACGATCGCATCGCAGATCGAACCGGATGTCGTTGCATTCCGCTCAATATTGCCTGCGGCCAGCGAACGGGCCACGTCATCAAATCGCTCCGGTTCTGCCGTTCTCACCTTGTACTTCGCGGCATTCACGGCAAGCGCAAGAGAGATGCCCGAGGTCAAGCCGCCGCCGCCGCACGGAACCAGAACCTCGGCGGCATCGATGCCGAGTTCGCCGCCCTGTTCAGCAATTTCAAGCCCGACAGTCCCCTGCCCTGCAATCACCAGCGGCTCGTCATAAGGCCTTATCAGCGTCAACCCGCGCTCGCTCGACAAGCGGTCGCCAATGGCGTCACGGTCTTCATGCGCCCGGTCATAGAGCACCACCTCCGCGCCATAAGCGCGCGTATTGTCGATTTTGATCTTCGGCGCATCCGACGGCATGATGATGACGGCGGGAACGCCGTGCAGTTTCGCCGCAAGCGCCACGCCCTGCGCATGGTTGCCGGAGGAAAAGGCGATCACGCCCCTGGCGCGCTTCTCGGCCGGCAGGCCTGACACCGCCGACCAGCCACCACGAAACTTGAAAGATCCGGTCCTTTGCAGGCATTCCGCCTTCACGAAAAGCTTTCGTCCTGCAATTTCGTCCAGAAAGGGTGATGTGAGCAGCGGGGTCCGCACCGCCTCGTTGCCAATGCGCTGACGCGCTGCCTCAATCATCGAAATATCTGTCATGCCCTGCCCCAGTGCGCGAATGTCGTGTGGATTCGCCGGTACATTAGGAGGTCAAAACAAATCGCGAAACCACCTCGAAAAGAAATCCCCGGTCTTGGCCGGGGACTTGTCATCGTCGTCAGTGATTGTGCCGGGGCATTTTCTCGGCAATCCGGCGGAAATCCGCAGCGCCTTCCAACACCGCCCCATCCGAAAGCTGCGTGACGGAT
This sequence comes from Agrobacterium sp. DKPNP3, assembly GCF_052686535.1. NCBI lineage: Bacteria > Pseudomonadati > Pseudomonadota > Alphaproteobacteria > Hyphomicrobiales > Rhizobiaceae > Agrobacterium > Agrobacterium sp. DKPNP3. Next base: position 36,844 of record NZ_JBQYSN010000023.1, read on the forward strand.
CGGCGATAGATGCGTTGCCAGGGCGTCGCATCCGCAGGCACGACGGGAATGCCATCGGCCTTGCGGGCGTTGAGCTCCTCATCCGGCACCAGCGCGTTGCACTCACCCTTGTTGAAGTCAATGCGGATCACGTCACCGGTGCGCAGCCATGCCAGCCCACCGCCGGCCGCACTTTCCGGCGATGCGTTGAGGATGGACGGGCTGTCCGCCGTTCCAGACTGCCGGCCGTCGCCGATCGTGGGCAGGCTGGTAATTCCTTTTCGCAACAGGGCATCCGGCGGCTGCATGTTGACGACTTCGGCCGATCCCGGCCATCCAAGCGGCCCTGCGCCGCGAATGACGAGAATCGTGCGCTCATCGATGTCAAGCGACGGATCGTTGATGCGCGCGTGATAGTCTTCCGAACCATCGAAGACCACACATTTGCCTTCGAAAATGCCTTCGCGGCCCGGCTCGCTGAGATAACGCTGGCGAAACTCCGCCGAGATCACGCTGGTTTTCATGATGGCGAAGTCGAAGAGATTGCCCTTGAGCACGAGGAAACCGGCGCGCTCCTTCAGCGGCTGGTCGTAGGGCAGGATCACATCGCGGTCGGTCGATTCACGGCCTTCCAGATTCTCCGCCACGGTTTTGCCGGTCACCGTCGGACAGTTGCCGTCGAGTTTACCAGCCTTCAGAAGCTCCCACATGATGGCAGGTGTGCCGCCGGCGCGATGATATTTCTCCCCCAGCCATTTGCCGGCTGGCTGAACGTTCGCCAGCAACGGGATATCGTAGCCGTGGACCTGCCAGTCCTCTTCGCGGAGCTCGACGCCCGCATGTTTTGCCATGGCCGCCAGATGCGGCTGCGCATTGGTGGAACCGCCAATGGCCGAATTGACGCGGATCGCATTCAAGAAGGCTTCGCGCGTCATGATGTCAGAGGGCTTGATGTTCTCGACAACTAGTTCAACGGCACGACGGCCGGTCCGATAGGCCATCTGCCCTCGCTCGCGGTAGGCGGCAGGAATGGCGCCGCAGCCGGTGAGCGACATCCCGAGCGCTTCCGCAAGGGCGTTCATGGTGGAGGCCGTGCCCATGGTGTTGCAATGCCCTACCGAGGGCGCCGATTCGAGCGCCGCCTGCAAAAACTCCTCGCGGGTGATTTCGCCGGCGCCATACTTGCGGCGCATGCGCCAGATGACGGTGCCGGAACCCACAAGATCGCCATCATGATAGCCGTCGAGCATCGGACCACCAGATAGAACGATGGCCGGAATATCGACTGTGCTTGCCGCCATCAGCGCTGAAGGCGTAGTCTTGTCGCAACCGGTGGTCAGAACGACGCCGTCAAGCGGATAGCCATAAAGCACTTCAACCAGGCTTAAATAGGCCAGATTGCGATCGAGGGCGGCCGTTGGGCGCTTGCAGTTTTCAAACATCGGATGTGTCGGAAACTCGATCGGAATGCCGCCCGCATCGCGGATGCCATCGCGCACCCGCTTGACCAGTTCCACATGCACCCGGTTGCAGGGCGTGAGGTCGCTGCCGCTCTGGGCGATACCGATGACGGGCTTGCCGGAGCGAAGCTCTTCCGGCGTTACGCCATAATTCATGAAGCGCTCCAGATAGAGCGCCGTCATGTCGAGGTGATCAGGGTTGTCGAACCAGTCCTGCGATCGCAGCCGGCGCATGGGTGTCTTATCGCTCATGAGATCGCTTCAGCCCCGTTCGCGGTTGTTGAGTTTTTCGAGATAGAGAAGGATACCGCTATGATCGATATCGGCCCCGCCGTCGCCAACGAAGTCATCGAATTCCCGCGTGACCTGCTGGGTGAGCGGAAGGTTGAGCGACAGATCCTTCGCCGTTGCCAGAACGCCGTTCAGGTCCTTGAGCTGGAATTTGGACGGACCACCCGGCACGAAATTGCGCTTCACCATGCGCTCGCCATGGAGTTCAAGAATCCGGCTTTCGGCAAACCCACCACGAATGGCGTTGCGGAAACCTTCACGCGATGCTCCGCCGGCTTCCACCAGCATCATCGCCTCGGCAACTGCGCCAATCGTGATGGCGACGATCTGCTGGTTGGCGAGCTTGCAGAGCTGGCCGGCGCCCGACGGACCGACATAGGTGAGCCGGCCCATCGGGGCGAAGACATCCGCAAGACCTGAGATCAACGCCTCGTCCCCACCGGCCATGATGGCGAGCGTCCCCGCCGTCGCGCCCGGCACACCACCCGAAACCGGTGCGTCGACGTGATGAATGCCGAGCGCCTGGAGACGCGACGAATGCTCCCGCGCGATCGGCGGCGCAATCGAACTGCTATCGATCACGACGGCACCCTTGGTCAGCGCCTCGGCCACCCCCGCTTCAAACAGCACCTCGCCGACGGCAGCGCCGTCGCTTAGCATGGTGATGACGATATCGGCGTTCTTCGCGGCCTCTGCCGGAGATGCGGCGGCAACCGCACCGTCAGCGACAAGGGCTTCGGCCTTATCGGCGCTACGGTTCCAGACCGTCACCAAAAAGCCGGCGCTGAGCAAACGCCGCGCCATCGGCCCCCCCATCAGGCCGGTGCCGATAAAGGCGATTGAGCGCTTCTTCTCCTCCCCGCTGACACTCATTTCAGGGAACCTCCCAGCTCGTCTTCGATGTGAACCTGAATGATTTCTTCGAAGGAGCTTTCGGCCGTAAAGCCCAGTTCGCGGGCGCGCTTGGCTTCGAAACCGGGGGCCCAACCCTCGCACATGCGCATGATCATCTCGTTCGGCTCGCGACGAATGAGGGCGACGGCCGTTTCGCCAGCGACCTTGCGCAGTGCTTCGATCTGTTCGCCAACGGTAGCACTGAGGCCCGGCATCGACAGGTTACGGCGCGGACCGACCTTTTCCACGTCGATAGTCGCACCATGGATAAGGAAACCAACGGCGGAACGGGGCGAAGCGTGCCAGTGGCGAATGCTTTCCGGCACTGGCAGAACTGCTTCCTGACCAACCAGCGGCTCGCGAAGAATGTTGGAGAAGAAGCCGGAGGCGGCCGCATTGGGCTTGCCGGGGCGAATGCAGATGGTCGGCAGGCGGATGCCGATCCCGTCGAAGAAACCGCGACGGCTGTAGTCGGACAGCAGCAGCTCGCAGATCGCCTTCTGTGTGCCGTAGCTGGTGAGCGGCGTGGTGTGGAATTCATCCGGGATCGGATAAGGAAGCGGCGCACCGAAGACGGCAATCGAGGAGGTAAAGACCACGCGCGGCTTGTAACCATCCTTGCCATGGGCAAGGCGGATGGCATCGAAGAGATAACGCGTGCCGTCGAGATTGATGCGGTAGCCCTTGTCGAAATCAAGCTCGGCTTCACCTGATACGATGGCGGCAAGGTGGAAGATGACGTCCGGGCGGGCTTCGACCAGCTGTTCAGCTTCTCCCGGCGCCGACAAATCGGCCGCGCGCGCGTCAACCGCCCCGGAAAAACCAGCCGGCGCCTCAGGCTGGAACACGTCGATGAGCGTGAATTTCTCGATCGGTTTGCCGCCGAGCGCTCCGTCTTTCACGAGGCGCTGTGTCAGCTTGCGGCCAACCATCCCTGCGGCGCCGATGATTGCGATATGCATGTCTTCCTCCTCTTTGCCCCGGTCGTTCTCCCGAGACCGAAAAATACCTCACCGGCCGACAGACCGATAAATTAGCTTGTAAGGTTGTCTGATAACCTTATATGCTCCGGTTGAAAATAGTATTTTTTCGCAAACCGGCAAAAGCAAGGGCACCATCAAACACAATGGTACGGCTCTCGCCAATTGTCAGGGCGGATTGAACGGAGAGGGTGGAATGACGATCGGGGGCGAACACGATATCGAAAAGTTGCGGGTGTCGCTGAAGGATAGGCTGGGTGAAGCTCTGCTGCTGACATCGCAGGAAGACATGCTGCGATATTGTCGGGACTGGCACGGCGACGTTACCAGTTCGGCGGTTGCGGTCATCCGCCCGCGCTCCACGCAGGAAGTATCCGACACCGTCCGCGTCTGCGCGGAACTCGGCCTCGCCATCATTCCCCAGGGCGGCAATACCGGTCTGGTACTTGGTAGCATTCCCGATGCGCCCGACCATCAGGTCGTACTGAGCCTTGAGCGCATGAATGCCATCCGCACCATCGACAGCGACGATTTTTCTGCCGTGGTCGAAGCCGGCTGCATCCTCTCGGAGTTCAAGGATGCGGTGCAGGACAAGGGCATGTTCTTTCCCCTTTCGCTCGGTGCGCAGGGCAGCTGCCGCATTGGCGGCAATGTTTCCACCAATGCCGGCGGCATCAATGTGCTGCGTTATGGCATGACCCGCGAACTGGTGCTTGGCCTCGAAGTGGTCCTGCCGGATGGCACCATCTGGAACGGCCTCTCGACCCTGCGCAAGGATAATCGTGGCATCGACCTGAAGCAGCTTTTGATCGGCGCGGAAGGAACGCTTGGCATCATTACTGCCGTTGCGGTTAAACTCTATCCCAATCCAGAACATGTCGAAACGGCGCTGCTCGGCCTGAATTCGCTCGATGAAGCCATCAAGCTTTACCGCCGCGCCCGCCGCGAATGCTGCGACCTGATGTCCGCCTTCGAATTCATGCCCCCGATCGCCTTCACGCTGGCGATCGAGGCAATTCCCGACCTCAAAATGCCGATCGCCGGCGATTACCCGGCCTATGTACTGATGGAAATTTCAGGCTCCGGCCTGGTAGACACGGCCGACCTGATGGGGCGCTTCCTCGAAGGCGTCATGGAAGACGGGCTGGTGCTGGATGGCGTCATCGCCTCTTCCCGCGCGCAGGCGCAATCGCTCTGGCTGTTCCGGGAAGGGATGAATGAAGGACAGGCGCTGCGCGGCAGCCACATGCGCACCGATATTTCCGTGCCGTTGTCAAAACTGGCCGCATTTGTCGCAGAGGCAGAAGCGGAACTCGCGGAAAAGCTGCCGGCGTGCCTGGCGGTTTCCTACGGCCATGTCGGCGATGGCAACGTGCACCTCAACGTATTGCCGCCCAACGGTTCGACGCCGGACGAGCGCGAGGCCTTTATCTACAAGTCGAAGACATTGGTGAACGAGGTGCTCGACCGTTATGTCGGCAGCATCAGTGCCGAACACGGCATCGGCCGCCTGAAGCGCTCCGATTTCGAAAGCCGGCTGTCCGACGTGCAGCGGCGGATGATCATGGGTCTGAAAAACGCCTTTGATCCGGATCTACGCATGAATCCCGGTTGCCAGATAACCCTGCGACCGGATAGCTAATCGACAGACGACGGGGCGGAGAACACCGCCCCTTGAGATAGCGTGGACGGCGAAGGAGGAAGTCGCCTGCCGCGTGAACGGGCAATCATCGTTTCGGTCGAACGGGAGCAATCATGACGCTGGAGTTCAATCAGATACATCGCAACGACCATTTGCCGGGCCGGATTGCCGCGGAGATGGCGCGCGAAATCAACGATTCGAAACTCGGGCCGGGCGACAGGCTGCCGACCGAACACGTTCTCGCCAAGACCTTTGGTGTCAGCCGCTCGGTCATTCGCGAGGCGATCGCGCAACTACGCAATGAAGGCTTCGTTGAGACAAGGCAGGGCGTCGGAGCTTTTGTGACCGACCCTCGACAGCGATTGTCGATCCGGATCGAGCAATCCACCCTCAACGATCCCGAAAACTTTCGCGACCTGATGCAGCTTCGTATGTCGCTGGAAATCGATGCTGCCGGCCTCGCCGCGTTGCATCACAAACCCGAACATCTCGAAAGGTTTGACAAGGCGATTTATGGCATGCGCAATGCCGTCGAGTGGTCGAAGGACGGTGTCGAAGCCGATCTCGATTTCCACCGCACCATGGCCGAAGCGACCGGCAACGAATATTTCCTGATTTTTCTGGGCTTCATCGCCCAGCGCATCAGTTCCGCCATCAACACGGCGTTTTCGCGCGCTGTTTACGGCGAAATTCTCGAAATCACCATCAACGAGCACGTGGTGCTACGGGAGGCGATCGCGTCCCGGGACGTTGCGGTGGCGCGGGATGCGATGCGTCAGCACATTTTAGGCGCTGCCCGGCGCCTGAACATCGATCTCGATATATTTTGAATTTTGGGCGTCGTTGACGCCGAAGTTATAGGACAGCTTCACCGCATGTGTTGTATGGCCGGTGTCAATCAAGGCGAATTTTTGTCTAACGGACCGCTAGACTCGCTGTAAAAGTCATACTAAGAAGAAAGAGATTAGGTTGTCAGACATCCAGACAATAAGACCGCAGGAGGCGGCCTGTCGGGTGTGAAGGGGAGGACTACATGGCCGGCACAAGGTCTATCGACGCTACCACAATTTTGCCTGACGATTTCGAAAACGCGCTGCTCGTCGGCCGCGTCTGGTCGAAGAGCGAGGACGGCCCGTGCCCTGTGCTGCTCAAGGGTGGCGTGCTTTATGACCTTACCTCGCTTGCCCCCACCATGTCGGAGCTTCTGGAGAAGACGGATCTGGTGACGCAACTTGCCGACACCGCCGCTTTTGTTGCGCTTGGCGCACTGGACGCGTTTCTGGACGGTTCCGCCGGCGAACTCCTTGCACCCAACGACATTCAGGCCGTCAAGGCCGCCGGCGTCACCTTCGCCGACAGCATGCTGGAACGGGTGATCGAAGAGCAGGCCAAGGGCGATCCGCTGCGCGCGCAGGAAATTCGCGGCCGGCTGGCCCCGGTTCTCGGCAACAACCTCAAGGGCCTGGAAGCCGGCTCCGAAAAAGCGGCCGAAGTGAAGAAACTGCTCCAGGAAATGGGCCTCTGGTCGCAATATCTGGAAGTCGGCATCGGCCCGGATGCGGAAATCTTCTCCAAGGCGCAGGCCATGGCCTCGGTTGGCTGTGGCGCGCTGATCGGCGTTCACCCGAAATCGCAATGGAACAATCCCGAGCCGGAAGTGGTGCTGGCCATCACCTCCGACGGCCGTATCGTTGGTGCGACGCTCGGCAACGACGTCAACCTGCGCGATTTCGAAGGCCGTTCCGCCCTGCTGCTCAGCAAGGCGAAGGACAATAATGCATCCTGCGCGATCGGTCCCTTCATCCGCCTGTTCGACGGCAACTTTACCATTGAGGATGTGAAGAAGTCGCAGATCTCGCTTCTGGTCGAGGGCGAAGACGGCTTCACCATGACCGGCGTCAGCCCCATGGAAGCAATCAGCCGCACGCCGGAAAACCTTGCCTCGCAGCTCTTGAACCGCAATCATCAATATCCTGACGGGGCGGTCTTTTTCCTCGGCACAATGTTCGCGCCGGTCAAGGACCGTCACGGCCCCGGCCTCGGCTTCACACATTCCAAAGGCGACCGGGTCGAGATTTCCACACCCAAGCTCGGCAAGCTGATAAACTGGGTCACGACGACGGACGAATGCCCGGAATGGACGTTCGGCACCGCGGCCCTGATGCGCAACCTCGCAAAACGAGGATTGCTCTAAACATTTCTTCGGGAGGGGAAAATGCAAAAGACCATCAATCTCTTTTACCGGATTCTCGAAATCATTCTCGTCGCGCTGCTCGCTGGCATGTCGATCATGGTCTTCGTCAACGTCGTCATGCGTTACACGATGAATTCCGGCATCAACGTCTCGGAAGAGCTGTCCCGCTACTTCTTCGTATGGCTGACCTTCCTTGGCGCCGTGCTGACCTTCCGCGAGAACAGCCATATGGGCATCGAAACGCTCGTGATGTTTCTGTCGCGCCGCGCCCGCATCGTCTGCATGATCATCTCCAACATCATCATCCTGGCCTGTTCCGCCATCTTCTTCTGGGGCACCTGGAAACAATCCGGCATCAACGCCAGCATGCACGCACCGGTCACCAAACTCTCCATGATCTGGGTCTATGGTATTGGCATGTTCACGGGTGGTCTCATGTTCGTCATCGCGCTGGAGCGTCTCTACAGGCAATTGACCGGCCGCGTCACGGAAGACGAAATCGCCCAGTTTGCGGGCGAGAACCTGACGATCGAACAGCTTTCGGAGCGCTGACACCATGACACTTTTCGTTTTTGTCGGCTCTCTGCTCGGAGCCATGGCGATTGGCGTTCCCGTCGCTTTCTCGCTAATGTTCTGCGGCGTCGTGCTCATGTGGTACATGGGCATGTTCAACACCGCGATCATCGCGCAGAACATGATCTCGGGCGCAGACACCTTCACCCTGCTTGCCATTCCCTTCTTCATTCTGGCCGGCGAACTGATGAATTCCGGTGGTCTCTCCCGCCGCATCATCGACTTTGCGATCGCGCTGGTCGGCCATATCAGAGGCGGCCTCGGCATCGTGGCCATTGTCGCCGCCATCATCATGGCCAGCATCTCCGGTTCGGCGGCAGCCGATACCGCAGCCCTTGCTGCAATCCTCATCCCGATGATGGCGAAGGCCGGCTACAACATTCCGCGCTCCGGCGGTCTGATTGCCGCTGGCGGTATCATCGCCCCGGTCATCCCGCCATCCATGGCCTTCATCGTTTTCGGTGTCGCCGCCAACGTCTCTATCACCCAGCTCTTCCTCGCTGGTATCGTTCCCGGCATCCTGATGGGCGCATCGCTTATCATCGCCTGGCTGATCGTTGTACGCAAGGATGACGTCAAGCCGCTGCCGAAAACCACGGCGAAGGAACGCGTGACAGCCACGGCTCGCGCCGGCTGGGCTCTCGGCATGCCCGTCATCATCCTCGGCGGCATCAAGGCCGGCATCATGACGCCGACGGAAGCCGCCGTGGTTGCCGCCGCCTATGCGCTTTTCGTCGGGATGGTGATCTACCGCGAATTGAAGCCGGCGGACCTATTCCACGTGCTCCTGCGCGCCGCCAAGAGCACCTCGATCATCATGTTCCTCGTCTGCGCGGCACTCGTTTCCGCGTGGCTCATTACCGCCGCGAATATTCCGAATGAAGTCGCCGGTTACATCGAACCGCTGATCGACCGTCCGATGCTGCTGATGGCCGTCATCATGGTGCTGGTCTTCGTCGTCGGCACCGCGCTCGACCTGACGCCGACCATCCTGATCCTGACGCCAGTTCTGATGCCGATCGTGAAGCAGGCGGGTATCGACCCGGTCTATTTCGGTGTCCTCTTCATCATCAACAACGCCATCGGCCTGATTACCCCGCCGGTTGGCGTGGTGCTCAACGTCGTCAGCGGCGTTGGCCGAATCCCGCTCGGCAAGGTGACGATCGGTGTCTGGCCGTTCCTCGTTGCCGAAACCATCGTGCTGGCGCTGCTCGTGATTTTCCCGGACATCGTCCTCGTGCCTCTGCAGTACCTTCGTTAATCGAAACTTTTTCTCGACCACAATCCAAGGGAGGATATTATGAGAAAGCTTCTTCTGACCACCACGGCAATCGCTTTCGCGGTGGGCGCCGCAGCGCCGGCAATGGCCGAATTCAACAGCCGCAACATCCGCGTTTCGAACGGCATCAATCAGGACCATCCGGTTGGCAACGGCATCAAGGCGATGCAGGCCTGCCTCGACGACAAGTCGGGCGGCAAGCTGAAGCTGACAGCGTTCTGGGGCGGCGCACTCGGTGGAGACCTTCAGGCAACCCAGGCACTGCGCTCCGGCGTTCAGGAAGCCGTCGTAACGTCCTCTTCGCCGCTCGTCGGTCTTATTCCGGCCCTCGGCGTCTTCGACCTGCCGTTCCTGTTCTCCAACGCCAAGGAAGCAGACGCTGTCATGGACGGCGCGTTCGGCGACATGATGAACAAGAAGCTGGAAGAGCAGGGCCTCGTCAACCTGGCTTACTGGGAAAACGGTTTCCGCAACCTGTCGAACTCCAAGCATGCCGTGAACAAGTGGGAAGATTTCTCGGGCCTCAAGGTCCGCGTGATGCAGAACAACATCTTCCTCGACACCTTCCAGAACCTCGGTGCAAACGCAACTCCGATGGCTTTCGGCGAAGTCTTCTCGGCGCTTGAGACCAACGCGATCGATGCCCAGGAAAACCCCTATGTGACGATCGACACGTCGAAGTTCTACGAAGTGCAGAAATACGTCACCGAGACGAACCACGCTTACACGCCGTTCCTCTTCCTCTTCTCCAAGCCGATCTTCGACAGCTACACGCCGGAAGAACAGGCAGCCCTGCGTGAATGCGCAGTTGTCGGTCGTGACGAAGAGCGCAAGGTCATCCGCGAACTGAACCAGAAGTCGCTGGAGAAGATCAAGGCTGCCGGCCTCGAAGTGAACACGCTGTCTCCCGAAGAGCAGGCGCGTATCCGCGAAAAATCCATGGTCGTCTATGAAAAGCATAAGGCTGAAATCGGCGCCGACGTCGTTGACGCCGTTCTGGCGGACCTGAAGAAGATCCGCGGTCAGTAATCCCAACCGCATACGTTAAAGACACCCGGAAGTTCCGCCTCCGGGTGTTTTTGTTTGTCGAAAGCCGATCAAAAAAGGCTGCCGAAGCAGCCTTTTCTCAAAATCACGCTGTGCGGTTCTGTCGGTTGGCGATGAGGTCATCGACAACGGCCGGATCGGCGAGCGTCGACGTATCTCCGAGCGCCCCGAAATCATCTTCGGCGATCTTGCGCAGGATACGCCGCATGATCTTGCCGGAACGGGTCTTCGGCAGGCCGGGCGCGAACTGGATCTTGTCGGGCGTCGCAACCGGCCCGATCTCGTTGCGCACGTGCTTTACCAGCTCTTCACGCAAGGCATAGTCGCCGTTCTGGCCCGCCATCAGCGTGACGTAACAATAAATGCCCTGCCCCTTGATCGGATGCGGATAACCGACAACCGCCGCTTCCGAAACCTGATGATGCGACACCAGCGCCGATTCCACCTCGGCCGTACCGAGGCGATGACCGGAAACGTTCAGAACGTCATCCACGCGGCCGGTGATCCAGTAATAACCGTCCTCATCGCGCCGGCAGCCGTCACCGGTGAAATATTTGCCCTTATAGGTGGAGAAGTAGGTGTCGATGAAGCGCTGATGATCGCCATAGACGGAGCGCGACTGGCCCGGCCAGCTGTCGATGATGCAGAGATTGCCGTCCGCCGGCCCTTCCAGCACATTGCCTTCGGCATCGACCAGTTGCGGCTGCACACCAAAGAACGGCCGCGTCGCCGAGCCGGGTTTCAGATCGGTCGCGCCCGGCAGCGGCGAGATGAGAATACCGCCGGTTTCCGTCTGCCACCAGGTGTCGACGATCGGGCTCTTATCCTCGCCGACCACATGGTAATACCACTCCCATGCTTCCGGATTGATGGGCTCACCCACGGTGCCGAGCAGCCGCAGGCTGCTGCGCGAGGAACGCGTGACGAACTGGTCGCCTGCGCCCATCAGCGATCTCAGCGCTGTCGGCGCCGTATAGAAGATGTTGACCTTGTGCTTGTCGATGACTTCCCAGAAGCGGCCCTGATCCGGGAAGTTCGGAACACCTTCGAACATCAGTGTCGTCGCGCAGTTCGCAAGCGGCCCGTAAACGATATAGGAATGGCCGGTGACCCAGCCGACATCGGCGGTACACCAGTAGACCTCACCGTCCTTGTAATCGAAGACATATTCATGCGTCATCGACGTATAGACGAGATAGCCGCCCGTGGTGTGCAGCACGCCCTTTGGCTTGCCGGTGGAACCCGACGTGTAGAGGATGAACAGCGGGTCTTCCGCGCGCATCTTCACTGGCGGGCAATCCGGCTTCACGGTCGCGATTTCCTGATGGTACCAGATGTCGCGGCCAGGCGCCCAGCCGGTCTTGCCGCCGGTACGCCGCACAACGAGAACCTTGTTGACGATGACATATTGCTTGGCGGCGATATCGATCGCCTTGTCGGTGTTTTCCTTGAGCGGGATCGGCTTGCCTCCGCGCACGCCTTCATCGCAGGTGATGACGAAGGTCGATTCGCAGTCAACGATACGGCCGGCCAGCGCTTCGGGCGAGAAGCCGCCAAAGACGACGGAATGCACGGCGCCGATGCGCGCGCAGGCAAGCATCGCGTAAGCCGCTTCGGGGATCATCGGCATATAGATGGTGACGCGGTCGCCCTTCTTCACGCCGTGCTTCTTCAGCACGTTCGCCAGACGGCAGACATAGTCGTAAAGCTGGTTATAGGTGATCTTCTTGTCGATATAGGGATTGTCGCCTTCCCAGATGATCGCCGTGCGCTCGCCATGGGTCTTCAGATGCCTGTCGATACAGTTGTAGGAGACGTTGGTCAGGCCATCCTCGAACCACTTGATCGGCACCCGCCCCCTGAAGGACGTGTTCTTGACCTTTGTATAGGGCTTGAACCAGTCGATCCGACGACCGTGCTTGTCCCAGAATTTTTCCGGATCCTCGACGCTCTCCTGGTACCATTTCTGGTAACGCTCATTGTCGATGAGCGTGCGGGCTTTCGCCGACTTGAGCACCGGGTAGATTTTGGCAGACATGAACTCCTCCTGGAACCGGGTATGGCTTCTGACGCGGCCCGAGACTCCCACCTCAGGCATGTGTTGAATTCATAGCAGGTCAATTGCGCACGGCAATTAGACAAAGGTCATTTGTTTCGCAAAGAATTGCAATTATGATGCAATCCGGTTATAGAGCGGCAATATCCCGGAAATCAGTGGTTGATACCACGCCCGCGACACCGGCGCGGACGGACAGAAGGACTGTATCTATGGCTCAACAATTGCTCATGCCAAAGGCAACGGCTGTATGGCTGGTTGACAACACCGCGCTGTCGTTCGATCAGATCGCCACGTTCTGCAAACTGCATCCGCTTGAAGTGAAGGCAATTGCCGACGGTGAAGCCGCGCAGGGCATCAAGGGCCTCGACCCGATCGCCACCGGACAGCTTTCCCGCGATGAGATCGCCCGCGCCGAAGGCAACCCGAACCATAAGCTGAAGCTTTCCGAGCCGAAGGTTCGCGTTCCGGAATCCAAGCGTCGCGGCCCGCGTTATACGCCGGTTTCCAAGCGTCAGGATCGTCCGAACGCCATTCTCTGGCTCGTTCGCAACCACCCGGAACTGAAGGATGCGCAGATTTCGCGTCTCGTCGGCACCACGAAGTCGACCATCGAGCAGATCCGCGACCGCACGCACTGGAACTCGGCCAACCTGACGCCAATGGACCCGGTCACCCTCGGCCTCTGCAGCCAGATCGATCTCGACCTCGAAGTCGAGCGCGCCTCCCGCGGCCGTCCGCTGCCGACTGCGGAAGAACTGGATAACACGCTTCAGCCGGCGACCGCGACGGAAGGTCTCGATTACAACTTCCAGCGTGAGGAAGACGACCAGATCGACGCCGATGCCGTCTTCAAGAAGCTGTCGTCGCTGAAGTCCACGCAGAAGGATGAAGACGAGGACGATCAGTACTGATCGACGTTGTCGAATGCTTGAAAAACCCGGCTCAGTGCCGGGTTTTTTGTTTAAGCTTATCGCGCGCCAAAGATCGCCGAGCCCACGCGAACACTGGTAGCACCGAATTCCACGGCCGTTTCAAAATCGCCGGACATGCCCATCGAAAGCTTCTTGAGGCCGCATTCCCTTGCAAGCTTTGCGAGGAGCGCAAAATGCGGGCCCGGGTTTTCCTCCGCCGGAGGGATACACATCAGCCCCTCGATCGGCAGCTTAAGTTCATCCCGGCAGAGTGTCACGAAGGCAAGGGTTTCGCGTGGATCGATGCCCGCTTTCTGCGGTTCCAGCCCGGTGTTGACCTGAACGTAAAACCGAAGACTGCGAGCCTGCTTTTCGCATTCTTCAGCAAGCACACGCGCTATCTTCTCACGATCGACGCTTTGCACGACATCGAAGAGCGCCACGGCGTCGGCAGCCTTGTTGGATTGCAGCGGCCCGATCAGGTGCAGCTCGATGCCGGGCGTCTTTTCTTTCAGCGCCGGCCATTTGCCCTGCGCTTCCTGAACACGGTTTTCGCCGAAGACACGCTGACCCGCATCGATGACCGGCTGGATCGCTTCTGCATCAAATGTTTTGGAGACGGCGACCAGGGCGACATCCCCAGGCCTGCGACCCGATTTTTCCGCCGCACGCGCGATACGCTGCCTGACATCCTCAAGACGAGCTTCGATTTCCATCACAGGACCTTTTTAAACGTTCGAACCGCTAACTAGACGCCGAATCCCTTGATGCCAAGCGGCTTTAGCACCATTTGAGGCACGCTGGCCAAGATTGCACCACCGAACGCCCCGCCAAACTTGACGCCCCGGTCGTTTCATGGTGAAGGTCAGCGCACATTTTTCCCCTCGATACCCGGAATTTTAGACAATGGCCATCGAACGTTACAATCCTCGCGACGCCGAGCCGCGCTGGCAGCAGAAATGGAACGAAGACAAGGTCTTCGTGACAGACAACAGCGATCCGCGTGAGAAATATTACGTTCTAGAGATGTTTCCCTATCCGTCGGGTCGCATCCACATGGGCCATGTCCGCAACTATGCCATGGGTGACGTCGTCGCCCGTTACAAGCGCGCCCGCGGCTTCAACGTGCTGCACCCGATGGGCTGGGACGCTTTCGGCATGCCCGCCGAAAATGCGGCCATGCAGAATAAGGTCCATCCCAAGGACTGGACCTACCAGAACATCGCCACCATGCGCGGACAGCTGAAATCCATGGGCCTGTCCTTGGACTGGACCCGCGAATTCGCCACATGCGATGTGGAATATTATCATCGCCAGCAGGCGCTGTTCGTCGACTTCATGGAAAAGGGGCTGGTCTACCGCAAGCAATCAAAGGTCAACTGGGACCCGGTCGATCATACCGTTCTGGCCAATGAGCAGGTCATCGATGGCCGCGGCTGGCGCTCCGGCGCGCTGGTCGAACAGCGCGAACTGACGCAATGGTTCTTCCGCATCACCGATTTCAGCCAGGACCTGCTGGATGAGCTGGACACGCTGGATCAGTGGCCGGAAAAAGTGCGCCTGATGCAGAAGAACTGGATCGGCCGTTCCGAAGGCCTGTCGCTGCGCTGGCAGACCGTTGCCGACACGGCACCGGAAGGCTTTTCTGACATCACGGTTTACACCACGCGCCCCGACACACTGTTCGGCGCTTCCTTCCTGGCCATTGCCGCCGACCACCCGCTGGCGAAAGAACTGTCGGAAAAAAATTCCGCCATCGCCGAATTCTGCGATGAATGCCGCCGCCATGGCACGTCTCTGGCCGCGCTGGAAACAGCTGAAAAGAAGGGCATCGATACCGGCGTCAAGGTCGTGCATCCGCTGGATCCGACGTGGGAACTGCCGGTTTATGTCGCCAACTTCGTGTTGATGGATTATGGTACCGGCGCGATTTTCGGTTGCCCCTCCGGCGACCAGCGCGACCTCGACTTTGCGCGCAAATACGGCCTGCCGGTCGTGGCGGTCGTCGCCCCCGAAGGCCCGGATGCGGAAAGCTTCACGGTCGATGACACCGCCTACACCGACGACGGCGTCATGATCAACTCCGGCTTCCTGAATGGCATGAAGACGACGGATGCCTTCGAGGCGGTCGTGCAGAAGCTGTCGGCGCAAACGCTCGGCAACGCACCCCAGGCCGAGCGCAAGGTCAACTTCCGCCTGCGCGACTGGGGCATTTCCCGCCAGCGTTACTGGGGGTGCCCGATCCCGGTTATTCATTGCGAAGTCTGCGGCGTCGTGCCGGTTCCGAAAAAGGACCTGCCCGTGAAGCTGCCCGACGACGTGACGTTCGACGTGCCAGGCAACCCGCTGGATCGGCACCCGACCTGGCGTCACGTCTCCTGCCCGCAATGCGGCCATGACGCGCGTCGCGAAACCGACACGATGGACACCTTCGTCGACTCCAGCTGGTATTACACGCGCTTCACGGCACCCTGGGAAGATGCACCGACCGATCCGAAGGTTGCCAATCACTGGCTGCCGGTGGATCAGTATATCGGCGGCATCGAGCACGCGATCCTGCACCTGCTCTATTCGCGCTTCTTCACCCGCGCCATGCGCGAGACCGGTCATGTGGATGTGAAAGAACCCTTCAAGGGCCTGTTCACCCAGGGCATGGTAGTCCACGAGACCTACAGCCGCGGTGAAGGCACGGCGCGAGAATGGGTGCCGCCGGCGGACCTGCGGATTGAGGAAACGGACGGCACGCGCCGCGCCTTCCTGCTTTCCTCCGGCGAAGAGGTGAAGATCGGCTCCATCGAGAAGATGTCGAAGTCGAAGAAGAACGTGGTCGATCCCGACGATATCATCGCCTCCTATGGCGCGGATACCGCACGCTTCTTCGTGCTGTCGGACTCGCCGCCGGATCGCGACGTCATCTGGTCCGAATCGGGCGTCGAGGGCGCAAACCGCTTCGTCCAGCGCGTCTGGCGCATCATCGGTGAAGCTGCCGACGAGCTGAAGACGGTCGAGCCGAAGCCCGCGACCGACGGTGAAGGTCTGGCTGCCTCAAAGGCCGCTCACAAGACGCTGAAGGCGGTTCAGGAGGATCTGGACAAGCTCGCCTTCAACAAGGCAATTGCGCGCATTTACGAACTCGTCAACGCGCTGGCCGGCCCTCTGGCCGACGTTGCTTCGGGCGGCAAGTCTAACGACGCAAAGGCGGCAGCGCGTGACGCCGTTGAAATCCTGATCCGCATCATCGCCCCGATGACGCCACACCTCGCGGAAGAATGCTGGGCGGCACTGGGCAACGAGGGTCTGGTGGCTGAGACGCCATGGCCGACCTTCGTGCCGTCGCTGGTGGAAGAAAACGACGTGGTCATGCCCGTGCAGGTCAATGGCAAGAAGCGCGGCGAATTGACAATCGCGCGCGATGCGGATCAAGATGCGGTCCGCGCGGCTGCCCTTGCTCTGGATGCCGTCAAATCTCTTCTTGCCGGCGGCGAGCCCAAGAAAGTCATCGTGGTTCCGCAGAGGATTGTGAACATTGTTGTCTGACGTTTTTTCGAGATGGAGCCGCGTCGCGGCAGCAATTTCCGTCGTGATGATGGCTGGTCTTCTGGCGGGCTGCCAGGTACGCCCCCTTTATGGCGAAGCTTCCGGAACAAAAGAAAGGCTGGCAGCAGTCAGCATTGCGCAGATAGGCGGACGTGCCGGGCAGGAAGTCCGTAACCAGTTGATCTTCCTGATGGCTGGAGGTGCAGGCGAGCCTGCGACGGCTCAATACACCCTCAAGATCGGCGTCAGCTCGAGCGCCAGCTCGACCGAAGTGCAGAATTACGACCTGACGACACGCACAAACAACAATTACGAAGGGCCGTACCCCGGTCGTGTCGTGATGGCGGGTCAATATGTGCTGACGCGCGTATCCGACGGTCAAATTCTGCGTTCAGCGCGCCGCAGCGTCACCGCGCAGGTGGATCTGCCACAGCAGGAATTCGCCAAGATCAGGGCGATCCGCGACGCTGAGAACCGTGCGGCCCGCGAGCTGGCCGAGATCATCCGCACCGATGTCGCCGCCACGCTCGGCCGCTGAGAGCGGCGGCCGTGGCGGAGATAAAGTCCCATGAATTCGAGCGCTTCGCCGAGAATCCGGCGGAGCGCTTTCGCGTTTTCGTCCTCTACGGGCCGGATCGCGGTCTTGTTTCGGAGCGGGCAGGCGTCATCGCCAAAAAGACGGGTATCGATCCCGACGATGCTTTTGCGTCACTGAAACTGACTGCATCCGATCTGCAGGGCGACCCGGGGCGTCTGCTGGATGAGGTGAACGCCATTGGTCTTTTCGGCGGCGAAAAACTCGTCTGGGTCAAGGGCGCATCAGCCGAAAAGGCGCTCGTGGATGCCCTCCAGATCCTGGCGGAGACGCCACCGGAATCGAGCTTCCTGATCATCGAAGCAGGTGACGTGAAAAAAGGTACCGGCCTGCGCAAGATCGCCGAGCCGGCACGCTCGATTGCCGCGATCCCCTGTTACGCCGATGACGCCCGCTCGCTGAATGCGCTGATCGATCAGGAACTGTCCGCAGATCATCTGCGCATCGCACCCGCTGCCCGACAGAGGCTGATCGAGCAACTCGGCGGCGACCGTATCGCGTCGCGAAATGAAATCCGCAAGCTTGCCCTCTATTGCCGTGGCGCCGAGGTGATCGAAGAGGATGACGTGATGGCCATTATCGGCGATGCCAGCACGGTTTCCGCCGACGACGCCGTGGATGCCATCCTCAAGGGCGACAGGAACGCCTTTTTCCACGCCACCCAGAAGATCATTTCCTCAAAAACGCCGATCTTCCTCGTGCTGCAGGGGTGCCTCAAGCAATTTCAGCTGCTCGATCAGATGCGTGCAGAGATGGATGAGAAAAAGCAGCAGGCCGGGCAGGTCATGCAGACCCTCGGGCGTCATATCCATTTCCGCCGGAAACCGGTCATCGAAAGAGCGCTGCGCACATGGCAGCCAGCGGCGATCGCCCGCGAGATGAACCGGTTGCAGGCAGCCATCCTGCAAAGCCGTCAGCGGCAAAGCCTGGAGGAAAGCGTGGCGCTCCTGACCCTGCTGTCCACCACGCTGCAATCCGGCCGCGGCGGATAAACGAAAGCCCTCGTGAAGGTACAACGAGGGCTTTTGAATTTGTGAAAGAGGATGATGCGATCTCGGATCAGTCGCCTTTGCCAGGCTCGGCGGAGAAATAGAGCTCCAGCTTGCCTTCGACACCGTCCATTTCCTTGGCTTCGGGCATCGGATCACGCTTCACCGTGATATTTGGCCAGATGGCCGCATATTCGGCATTGAGCTTCAGCCACTTGTCGAGACCCGGCTCCGTATCGGGCTTGATAGCCTCGGCAGGACATTCCGGTTCGCACACACCGCAATCGATGCACTCATCGGGATTGATGGCGAGAAAATTTTCGCCCTCGTAAAAGCAGTCGACAGGGCAGACCTCAACGCAATCGGTGTATTTGCAGCGGATGCAATTGTCGGTCACGACATATGTCATGATGAACTCCAGAATATGCAGGCCGGGTCTTTGGGCTTCGGAACACAAGCCGTCGCCCGGAATTCAGACAGGGCAATTTCGCAAGTGACGTAATGCCTTTGCTTGCAGATAGCAAGGATAAACAATTCTGAAAAACGGGGGCGGCTTGGAGGTTTATTCTAATCTTCGCTGCCGTCACTGTCCGACAGAAACCTGTCGAGCGCACGGCGCTCCTTTTTGGTGGGGCGTCCGCTGCCCGGCAGGCGCATCGCCTGTTCAAGCGGCGTCAGCCTGTCGGAAGGCGGCCGCGCCGGTGTCTGGTCATCGTAGAGGAGCCTTGCTTCTTCGTAAGGGCCGCGGCGCGTTCCGCCGGCTTTGACGATCAGCACCCTGTCCATCCGCTCGAAGCTGATTTCCAACCTGTCGCCGGCCTTCAGCATGTGGCTCGGCTGGCGAATGGGGGAGCCGTTGACCTTCACATGCCCAGACTGGATGTAGTTCTGGGCCAGTGACCGAGATTTCGCCATGCGGGCAAAGAACAGCCACTTGTCGAGACGCTGACGCGCGCTTTCCAGTGGCTGTTCGTTGCTACCCATGGGCTTACTTCTTCAGCTGCTCCTTGAGAGCAGCGAGCTTTGCAAAAGGTGAGTCCGGATCGAGCGGCTTTTCCTTGCGCGGCGGCTTGGCTTCGAAACGCTGCTGACCCTGAGGCTTTCCGCCACGGTCATTGCGCTCCGGACGATCCTTACGCTCGCCACGATCGTGACGGTCGTTGTTGCGGTTGTTGCCACGGTCCGGCCGACCACCATCACGCTTGCGCTCGCCATCGCCATTGCGATTGGCCGCCTCGC